>CALBLG010000186.1 GCA_937895975.1 uncultured Slackia sp. | reverse complement strand
GTCGAGCTGGCGCAGGCAGCCTCTCGATAATAAGGTGCAGGAATAAATCGCTCGGCGGGCGTCGGCGACTTCGAATTGCCAGAAGCGTTTTCGCTTCCGCCGCCCTTCTTTTTCTGTTGCTTCCGGAATGTTCGCTTTCCCTTTGAAGATTGACGTCATTCTAAGCGGCGTCAAGCCATTTTCTCGATGCAATGGCGTTCTGACACCGCCGCGTGTTCCGCGCATCCGCTTTTAGTGGGAGATTTGCAAGAAAATGCGACCTGTGGACGATTTTCACGCGCCATTTTTCGCTGCTAGCCGTCACATCCAAAAGCTCTTCAGCAAGGCATCCTTCTGACCTGGTGTTTCGCGAACCTTTGCCAGCATCGGTAAATAACGGCACCCAACTCGCAAGACGAAATCGTCCACAGCTCGCATTTTCTTGCAGCAACGCGCCTTCGCTCGTGCTGGCGCGTTTGCTTGATGTCGTTTTTCGACTCGGGCAAGCTCGCGACGAGAAGAGGCGAAAGTTGACGTTTGTTGTCGAATTCTAATCTCGCGCTCCGACCGCGAAATAAGGGGATGATCGCGAGTTCTTCGCGGCCATCTCCCTCGCTCATTACAATGTCCATACAGTTAGATTGCGATTCTCGATGCCGCGCTTGAGCGAAGGGCGCCTCCGGGTAGACTATAGGTGTTTGGATGCGCGAGGAAAGAATGCATAGTATGGCCGATTGGCGTTCCCTTCACACTAGGTTTGCAACAAGCCGTTTTGGTGCGTATGTATTGAGGGCGGCGTTTCTCGTTGCCCTCGTCTACCTCATCAGCCTGGCTTTGCCGAGTATGCCTTCGCCGGGCGTGGCGCTGTTTTGGGTGGCATTTACGCTTGTATCGATGGTCGGCATTCTTTACCAGGCGTCGATTGCCAAGGCCAACAGGCAGCAGAAATACGCTTCGGGCGGAATCGCGGCTCGCGTCAACAATGGGCGTTCCATCAGGCTCATCGTGAGCTTTGTCGCGTCTGCGGTGTTCATGGCAAGCCTTTTGCTCGAGTCTCCGAAGTGGGATATCGCCGAGTGGGCGCTCATTGTGGCGGCCATTGCGCTTTACCCGTTTGTTGAATTTGCCGTGCATCGCCGTGCGCTTCGCGAATACGAGCCGATCTTCCGCACCGCAGGCACGACATTTTGGACCAGCATAATCGTCGGGGTGCTGCTGTGCGCGGGGTATGCTATCTATATCTTGCATGGCCTCGGGACGAGCCAATCGCAAGCTGCCGCGTCGATTTTCGACGCCCTCGCTGCGACGCCCCAGCCATTCGATGGCGCGGCTTCCGCCTTGTTGCAAGAGGCGGGAATTGGCGCGTGGCTTGCCGACAGCGTCATTAATTATGGGCTCACGCAGATCTCCCAATTGCCGTGGCCCGCGTGCGTTGCCATTCGCGTGGCCTTGTGCGCTGGCGCGTTTTTCGGCATGGCGAACCTGCTCGGCGTGTGCTCGCTGCCTTTTGACGAGCTGCGCAAATCGTTCATACCCACCGACGCCATCAAAAACGACGATGCCCAGGCGCCCATGAAGAAGCGCTACGTCGTTTGGACGGTCGTCTTGTCTGCTCTGCTCGCCGGCGGTTTTCTGTGGTGCGATGGCCAGGTGGCTCGAGCCATGCAAACCCCGGGCGGCACCGTGCTGCAATCGCTTGCGCGACAGCTCGCGGGCAAATCGGTATACATAATTGACGGCAAATATTACGACCAGGCGAAAATTGACGCTCTGGCCTCGTCTCTTGCTGCCGAGCAGGCGAATTTTCGGGTTATGGCGTTCAACTTGAAAGACAGCGCCGAGAAGGCGTATGCGGAATGCGACGGCAACATAGGCACGTTCCTCGATTGGTATTTCAGCATCGCGACCAATAGTTCGGTGCGCTCCAGCATCCCAGCCGATGGCGTCCAGCAGGCCATAGAGAGCCGCTTCTATGCGCTTGTGGCCTCGGATGAAGACGACGAAATCACGCAAAAGATGAGGGATTATTTGCAGGCCGCGTCCGACCTGGAAGCGAAGATCGATGACGGCTATCGCGAGGCCGAAGTCCACGGCGAGAATTACGCCGACCTGCCCGATTGGTTTGTGGAGTCGAAAGAATTCGCAGATGCAGCCGCGGTGAATGATTGCAGGAGGCAAGCCGAAGAAGCGCTCGACGCCGCTCGCGATGCCGGCGTGCTCGGCGCGTTGGCGGAAGGCAAGACGCTTCTGGCATATCAGTTTGAAAACCGCGTGTATGGAAACGAGCCTTTCACGAAATGGGTCGATGCCGTAAGCGAAATTACGGGCGAAAGCAATGCTCTGCTCGATGCCATCCACTATGCATCGGGGGTGTTCGACCAGAAGAATCGCGACAGCTACCGCGGCGCGCTGCAAACCCAGCTCGGGGAGTGCGAAAAGCAAACCCTGGCGATCGTGGCGCAAAACACGGCCCTGGGGTAGCGGCCAGGGCGCGGGGATTGTTCTTCATCTTCGGCTCAACCGCCAACTAGTCCCATTCTGCGATGCGCTGCATCCTTTCAAGACGCCATCGCAGTGAGTTCTCGATATATGGAAGCCGTTTCGCCAACGCTTCGTTGCGGGCAAGAATCTCTGCAGCCTCATCGATGAACCCGTCGAGCGCGGCCGCGTCGAACCAGCCCATATCCCCGACGAGCAACATTTGCTTCGCGGGGCTTTCGTAAAACTGCTTGCTTGCGAAGCTGTGCTCGCCTGCGGCAAGCTGCGAAGTCGACGTATCGCACCACAACGATGAGCCTGAATCGAAAATTGGCGCGGGTCGGCACTCCAGCGTGTTCACGTTGCGAACGATTCCGAAATTGCGGTGGTGCCGATCGTGGTTGGCAATAATGTCGTCGCACACAATCATACGGTCGAGCGCTTCCTTCGTTTTGCCAGCGTCGAGCGCTTCGCAGCAGGATAGATAATGCTCGTAATCGTTCGCGCGCTCGTCTCGCTTCAAATATCGTTCGACATATACAGCCGGCACGAATTCTTCTTCATCGGTAAGGAAATTTGCGCAGCAACTTAGGGCCGTTGCGCCTTCGCCCTCAAGCGTGTAGGGGACGAATTCGCTCGGCGCAAGCAAACGCCGATGCAAGGCAGAGGCAATCACCTCGTTATAGGGTTCCTGCCCGTATTGCGTTCCGCTTTTGAGCAGCATTCGAATCCCATCGCGGCAAACCCAACGCTTTTCAAGATTGCCGTCCGATGTGTTGTCGGGCTTGGCCTGCGCTTTTCTTCCCTCGATGGCATACTTGGCGGTAGCAAGGGACACTTGCTCGAATTCATTGTTGAAGAAATTAACGTGGCCCCAGGTCAGTCCAGAGTTTTTAGGTCGAATCCAATATTGGTCGGATAGCGAAAGGCCCAAGTTGCGCTGGACGAGCTCTTGCGGCAGGGAGACGCCCCCATCGCGCAATAGGGACGCGAGGCCCCTGCGCATATGCGGAATGCCGCGTGCGCGCCACCAACCGTTGAACACCGAAAGGGGAATGCGCCCCTCGTTGTTTGCAAGCCCGATGGGCGCATGGGGCAAGTCGATGTCTGGCCCTATGGAGACGAATTCCTTGCGCTTCGTGTTGTATACGACTTCAGCTACTTCATGGGTGCGATTCATGAGAGTGAACGAGGCATCGCATTTTCCCGATCCAAGGCGCGGTCGCCCCCCGCGTTTATTGGAATTCTCGAGGCGATCGTGCACGGAAGCTTCGTCGATAAGCCAGACGCCCGATGCCTTTACGGCTTTCAATTCGTTTGCATTGATGAGTCCTTGAACTCTTCTGATGCTGATGCCGAGGGTTGCTGCGGCTTGGCTCGTGGTCATCATGGCGAATGCCCTTCGCTCAAACGAATAGTTTTCTTAGATTTACTATAACAAAAACTATTCGTAAGAACGAATAGTTTTTTAAAGTATGCGGCAGGTTTCGCAGATACGGACAATTTTGCAGAGGCTCGTCCTTTCTTTTGGCGCGTCATGTAGCATGAAGGGCATCGAGCTTGGTAGGGAGAAGGTTTCTCATGCAAATCGACAAAGTCGCATTCATTGGAAAAGGCGGCGTGGGCTTGCTGTATGGCAGCATGATCGCACGCGCGCTCGGCGCCGATGCCGTGGAATACGTGATGGACGACGCCCGCTTCGAGCGCCATGCGTCCGACCAGTTGAAAATCAACGGCGAGCCGTGCCGTCTTCGCAGCGTGCGCGCGAGTGAGGCTACGCCGGCCGACTTGGTAATTCTTACGGTGAAAACTACGGGCCTCGACCAGGCGATCGATACCATGGAGGCCGTCGTCGGCTCCAAAACGCGCATCGCGTCGTTGTGCAACGGCATTACCAGCGAGCAGAAAATCGCGGCGCGTTTCGGCTGGACGCATACCGTGTTGGGCATTTGCCAAGGCATGGATGCGGTTTTCCTGGACGGTGAGCTCACGTACGGAAAATCGGGCGAGATTCGTTTCGGCGCCGCCCCTGAAACCGACCCCGCAGTGGTGGCCGACATCGCCGATCTGTACCGGCGCGCGGGTATCGCGCACGTTGTCGAGCCCGATATCCAGCACCGCATGTGGGCGAAGCTCATGATGAACGTGGGCATCAACCAAACGTGCATGGCGTATGGCGGAACATACGGAAGCGCAACCGAACGCGGCAGCGAGCAGCGACGCAGCCTTATTGCCGCCATGCGCGAGGCGCGCGTCGTTGGCAATGCCGAGGGCATCGAGCTTACCGAGGACGACTTGTCGCAAATGGTGGGCATCCTCGAAGGCCTCGACCCCGACGGCATGCCGTCCATGGCACAAGATCGCATCGCGCGCCGCAAGACCGAGGTCGAAGAATTCTCGGGCACTATCTGTCGCCTTGCGGCCGCGCATGGCATCGAAGTTCCGCAAAACGAATGGCTTCACCGGCGCATTCGCGAAATCGAAGCAAGCTGGTAGGAATCCGAGCGCCAGCGAGGGGCGCGTGGCGAAAAGCCCGTTCTAGTGTTCGCCTATTGTGGGCAATTCGGGCGCCCACGGCATGGCGCCGCTCGATGAGCTTGATTGAAAGGAATTATATGGCGAAGCAATCGCGGAAGAAGCGAGTATGGCCGCGTCGCGCGGCTATTGCACTGGTCGTGGCACTTGCGCTGTGCGGAGTGGGGTTCGCAGCGTATGTGAACGATTACTACCATGCGGATGAGCGCGCCGAGTCGGCGATGTCTGCGGGGCTCGCGCTTGCGAGCGCGTCTGCCGATGCGCAGTCTGAAGGTGCCGATTCTTCCAAGGTCGCCGCATCGAGCGCGCATGACGCTTCTGAAAGCGGCAGCTTTTCGGGCGCTGTTCCTCTTGGCGAAAGCGCAACGGTGGCGCCCATTGGCGAAACCGATTCCTCCATCGCGGTGGGCGATTCAGCGTGCGAATACGGCATCGTGTTCTATCCGGGGGCGAAAGTCGCTCCGCAGGCGTACGTGCCCCTTGCGTGCGAGCTTGCCCATCGCGGTGTGTATTGCGTAATCGCGAAAATGCCGTTCAACCTGGCGTTTTTTGGCATCGATTCCGCAACGGGGCTTATGGCCGAAGCGCCGCAGGTGCAGCATTGGTGGCTCGCGGGGCATTCGCTCGGGGGAGCGATGGGCGCGCAGTATGCCGCCAGCAACGCCAACAAACTCGAGGGCATCGCGCTTCTCGGGGCGTATGCGGCAAGCGACTTATCGGCCACGAACCTCAAGGCCCTCGTCATCTATGGCGAAAACGACGGCGTGCTCAATCGGGAAAAGCTTGCTGCCAACGAGCAAAATCTTCCCGCAGACGCCCAGACTATCGTCATCGCAGGCGGCAACCATGCCGGCTTCGGCGACTATGGGGCACAAGCGGGCGATGGGAAGGCGTCGATTTCCTCCAGCGACCAGCAAAGTCAAACCGCCGACGCCATATCTTCCGCCATGCGCGAATAGCTTCTGGCAAAAAACAGAGGGTTAGTGCGCCATTTCCTCAGCAAAATGTGCCTGCGCTGCTTCAAGTCGGTTTCATATTGCGCATAATCCCAGGTCGCGGCTCATTGGGCGCATGGCTGCCTCGTTTTGCGCGCTTTCAAAACGCACTATCCCTTCAATTCTCGCCAAATGCTCTGCCTAAAACGGGAAGTGGTGCACTAATCCTTCGATTTTTGCCAGTTGCGGCGGTTGCTCGGGATAAGAAAGGCCCATCGCGGGAATGCCTCACAGCGTGGTTCTGTGCTGTGGACCCTTTCGACCGAGCGCATAGAAAAAGCGCGCCCCGGCCACGATTCGGAGCGCGCTTTTCGGTAAGCGAAGTAAGGGGAGGAACCGCGGCTCTGGACGCCGCGAAACAATGCGGAGCATGTAGAAGGGGAAACTTTGCATGCTCCGCGGGCTTGGAGCTTAGTCCAGCTTGGCGAACGCCTGCTGCAAGTCCCAAATGATGTCTTCGGCGTTTTCGGTACCGATGGACAGGCGGATGGTCGACGGGGTGATACCCTGGTCGGCCAGCTCGGCCTCGGTCAGCTGCGAGTGCGTGGTGGTTGCCGGGTGAATGGCCAGGCTTTTCACGTCGGCGACGTTTGCCAAAAGCGAGAAAATCTGCAGGTTGTCGATGAACTTCCAAGCCGCTTCCTGGCCGCCTTTGATTTCGAACGTGAAGATGGACGCGCCGCCATTGGGGAAGTAGCGCTCGTAGAGCTCATGGTCGGGATGGTCGGGCAGGCTGGGGTGGTTCACGGAAGCCACGTGCGGGTCGTTGGCGAGGAATTCCACGACCTTCTTCGTGTTCTCGACATGGCGGTCGACGCGCAGCGACAGCGTCTCGGTGCCTTGCAGCAGAATCCACGCGTTGAACGGCGAGATGCAGGGGCCTTCGTCGCGCAGCAAGATGGCGCGCACGTAGGTGGCGAAGGCGGCCGGGCCTGCGGCGTCGACGAAGCTCACGCCATGGTAGCTCGGGTTGGCATCGGCGATTTCGGCGTACTTGCCGCTGGCCTTCCAGTCGAAGTTGCCGCCATCGACGATCACGCCGCCCAGCGAAGAGCCGTGGCCGCCAATGAACTTGGTCGCGGAGTGCACGACGATGTTCGCGCCATGCTCAAGCGGACGGAACAGGTACGGCGTGCCGAAGGTATTGTCGACGACGACGGGCAGGCCGTGCTTCTTGGCGATTTCGGAAATGGCATCGATATCGGGAATGTCGGAGTTCGGGTTGCCCAGCGTTTCCAGGTAGATCGCGGTGGTGTTGTCCTGAATGGCGCCTTCGACTTCTTCCAGGTTGTGCGCGTCGACAAACGTTACCTCAACGCCGAACTGCGAAATGGTGTGTTCCAGGAAGTTGAACGAGCCGCCGTAGATGGTCTTCTGGGCCACGATATGATCGCCGGCCTGAGCCAGCGCCTGAACGGTCAGCGTAATGGCGGCGGCGCCGGAAGCGACCGCCAAACCCGCCACGCCGCCTTCAAGAGCAGCGATGCGGTCTTCGAACACGCCCTGGGTGGAATTGGTCAGGCGGCCGTAGATGTTGCCGGCGTCGGCCAGGCCGAAGCGGTCGGCCGCGTGCTGCGAGTTGCGGAACACATAACTGGTGGTCTGGTAGATAGGCACCGCGCGCGCGTCGCTGGCGGGGTCGGCGGTTTCCTGGCCCACGTGCAGCTGCAGGGTATCGAAGCCGAAGGTATGCTCGGGGTTGTTGACGAACTGGCTCATTGGAATGTCTCCTTCAAATGAAATACGCGAAATGGTGAAAATGGGCGCCGCATTGCGCGGCTCGTGCTGCGCGGCCCGTGCTGGTCCGCGTTGGGGACTCCCGGCAGCGCGAATTCGAGACTACCGGGAGTTCGGCATTCGCTTCTGTCCTCGCATGATGGGCTCCTTTCGTAAATCCCATTTCCCTACTCGTTTTGTCTGTTGAACAGAATAGGTGCGGGCAAGGGCAGTGTCAATCAGTAAAAACTGGTAGCCAGATATCTATAAAATAGATTGCAAAAGGGCGCGCTGCTTGCGGCTCTTTGTTCTATCTGTTATAGTACAGCTAGAACAATAAGCATCGGGAAGAAGACAGGAGCGGCGATGTTCGTTCGAATCGACCATTCCATCGATGAGCCGCTTTATATGCAGATTCGTTCGCAGGTTATTGCGGGAATCGCGCGCGGCGAGCTTGCGGCGGGCGACGCGCTGCCGAGCGTTCGCCGTCTCGCGAGTGATTTGGGCATCAACCTGCATACGGTGAACAAAGCCTACGCCGTGCTGCGCGATGAGGGATATATAGAGGTACGCGGGCGCTCGGGGGCGTTTGTTGCGCAATCGCAGTCGTCGTCGGGTTCGGCCGATACCGCAACCCCGCAGATGGCAAGCCAGCTCTACGGCCTCGCCATGGCGTACCGAGCCCGTGGCGGCACGCTCGAGGGATTTCTAGAACAAGCCTCTCAGCAGGCAAAGCAAGCGTTCGAGCAAACAGGCGCCGCTCCCATCGACGTAAGCAAGCAATAGGGGGAACGCTATGGATACAACGCCCGTCATGTTCGCGATGTGCCTCATCATGCCGATTTGCGGCGTTTTCGCGGCCATCGTTCCGTTTCTTCAGCCTCGCACTCAGGCGTTCGCCGTCACCGTGCCTTCGTCGGCCGATTCCGACGCGTTCATCAAAAGCCTGAAGCGCCGCTATGCCGCCACCGTGCTCGTTGCGACGGCGCTGCTCAGCGTCGCATGCGTGGCGGCGTCCGTCGCCCGCAACTTCGTTGCGTTTGTCATGCTCATTTCAGTTGGGACGTTAGCGCTGTTCCTCGCCTCGTATGCGCTTATGCTCGCATACCGCCGTCGAGTGATCGCCTATAAAAAGCAACGCGGCTGGGCAGCGCAAACGCAGCAGGCCGTGGCGTCAATTGGCGGCGAACCCGAGGGCGCGCCGCGCGGCATTTCTCTGAAGTGGAGCCTCGTGTATGTTCCCATCGTTTTGGTCACTCTGGCCATTGCCGCGGCGGGCTACCCATCGATGCCCGATCAAATTCCCATGCATGTGGGCTTCGACGGAACGGTCGACCGCTGGGCCGATAAAAGCCTGGGCGTGGTGTTGTTCCCGATTGCGCTCGAGCTGTTTTTAATCGCCGCCATGGTATTTTGCCATTGGCAGGCGCTCGTTTCGAAGAAATGGCAAGAGCCGGGCGCGCCTGCGTCTTCGGCCTGGGCCTATGGCATGTTCGTGCGCGCGAACACCATCGTGCTCGTGGGGTGCGGCGCGATAATCGTCGCGGCCATGGGCATCTCGTTCGAGTTATATATCGTTGGCGCCATCGGCATCGACCTGGCGATATTCGCGATGCTCGCGTCGTGCGTGCCGCTGGTCGTTGCCTCGGTTCTCGTAAGCGCCGCATACGGCCAAAGCGGCTCGCGCGTGTTCCGCCGCATGCAGGCGAGCGGCGACATGCTCGTCGACGACGATGAGCATTGGAAGCTCGGCATTTTTTATTGGAATTCGGCCGACGCGAGCGTCTTCGTGCCCAAGCGTTTCGGTATAGGGTGGACGATCAACTTCGCCCGCCCGGCCGCCTGGGCCGCGATTGCGGGCTTCTGCCTTGCAACGGTGGCGTTCGTCCTGGTCGCAGCTGTTATGGTTGGTTGATCTGAACGAGTTGCGGTAGCGATAAAAGCCAGCGGGCGCCTGTCCTGCGCGTCGGGTTGCCCCGTCGCGCAGCCAAGCGTGCTTTGATGTGCGTGGCGCTTTGCGCAAGGGGCAAGATGGTGCGCTGGACAGGCGCGCAATGTCGGCGGCTTGCGGCGGCCGTCAGGCTGCCGCAACCGTCTTCTCCATCCAGATGTGCGGCTGGCCCTCGTCTTCGTAATCGACCTCGCCGAAGCGCGCATATCCCATAAGGCCATACCAGCCCTCCAGGCGCGCTTGCGCGTGCAGGCATAGCTCGGTGGCGCCGCCGTCAATCGCCGCGCGCTCGCATTCCTCGACCAGCATGCGCCCAAAGCCGCCTTCGCGCGCCTCGGGCAGCACCGCAACGCGTCCGACGGCCCAGCGGGTGGAGCCCTCTTGCTCGGGGAACGTGCGCGCGCACCCGACGGCTTGCCCATCGCGGTACAGCGCAATATGGATGCACGCGTCGTCTATCTCGTCGAATTCGTCCTCGTAGCCCTGTTCTTCCATAAACACGCGCCGGCGAATGGCGAACGCGTCTTCCTTCGCGTCTTTCCCGCGTTTCAATTCGATGCTCGGCATGCGGTTGCTCCTTTCGACTGGATGCATGGGGAAATCATACCCGAGCGGCGTGCGCGTTGCCCGTCGTGTTTTTGTCTGCCGCGGAAACCTTGCCTTTGAATTGGGAACATGCGGCGCCGCGCTTTGCGATGCTCGGTTGGATGAGGGCGGGCGAGAACGATTCGCGTTCGGCCGGCTAACCGATCAGATTCATTTGCGGTGCATGGTGTTATGCAAGCTGTAATGCGAAGGCCGCGAAATAAAAAAGCAGGTCGGGAACCAAAATGCTTCCGACCTGCGACAATTCAATGGTGGGCGGTGAGGGATTTGAACCCCCGACCCGATGCTTGTAAGGCACCTGCGCTCCCGCTGCGCCAACCGCCCATATGGTGCCTGAGCATTGTGCCACAACGGCGGATATTTGTCACCCTCGTTTTTTCGAGATGCGCGTTCTGCGCGAAATGGCCACGAAAAAGCCCGCCTTGGTGAAGAAGTTGGCCTAAACGCGACAGGTTCTGCGAAGAAATGGGCAGGATTTTGGCAAGAATTCGGCAAGGTGCGCCTTCCATCATGGTTGCCCAAGCCGCGAAAGCGGGCGTTTCGGTCAAGCGGGGGAGCCATGAGAAAAACGCGCAGCCTCATTGTTGGCATCGTATGCGGAATCGCGTGCATGGCGGGCGTTTTGCTGTATGTGCAAGATGCCCGCGATGCCATCGAAGCCGAGCGCGCCGAGGCCCTTGCGCGCTACGGAACGGCGCAGGTCGAGGCTTATGTCGCATCGCGCGACATTGTCGCCGGCGCGAAAGCTGACGTCACGAATGCCGAGCGCAAGACCATGCCGGGCGAATTGCTTCCCGAAGGCGCCGTGA
This sequence comes from uncultured Slackia sp., assembly GCA_937895975.1. GTDB lineage: Bacteria > Actinomycetota > Coriobacteriia > Coriobacteriales > Eggerthellaceae > Slackia. Next base: position 9,963 of record CALBLG010000186.1, on the reverse strand, counting down.
CCGACCTGTCGCAAATAGAGGGGCAGCCCGCGCAGGCCGATATCTATCGCGGGGAAGTGCTGGTGGCCAGGCGTTTCGAAGATTCGGCTGGAACATCGATTCAAGTGCCCGATGGCATGTGCGCGGTAAGCGTGCCTGCGAAGGCCGTTTCGGCCGTGGGCGGTTCGGTGCTTCCCGGCGCCGAGGTGAACGTGTATTCCACAACGGCAACCTCGACCGACTTGCTGGTTTCGAAGGTGAAGGTGCTTTCCACCAGCGCCTCGGCCGATGCGAAGAAAAGCTCGTCAAGCGACGTGTCGTGGGTGACGTTGGCCGTGGCTCCCGATGTGGTGAGCGACCTTATTGCCGCTGCCGGTTCAAGCGAGCTGTACTTCACGCTTCCATCTGAAAAACTGTCTGCGAGCGATGTCGGCTCGCTGTCCAAGTCGAAAAAAGAGTCGGTTTCCGATTCCGCCGACGAGCATGGCCAATCTTCGAGCCAGGGGAAATCGCAAAGCTCCAAGGAGGCAAGCCGTGGCGACGGCATCTCCGAAGCACAGGGAACATTGGAATCGGAAGAGGGGAAAGGGGCGTGATGGGCATGGCGAAGCGCGTGGTGCTGTGCGCCGATGAGGAATCGCTGAGGAACCCCGCCTTGCTGGGGCTGCAGGAAGAGCCGTTGGGCGGCATTGCGTGGATTGAATGCTGCGCCACGGCCGAAGCGTGTCGCGAGGCATCGCGACGCGAGTCGGTCGAAGAGGCGTGGGTGGTTTCGTGCGACGACATGGAGCCGGTGAATGTGGCCGCCGCGTTGAAGTCCGACGACCCCTTCAAGAAGGTGTATTTGGCATGCGGGTCGAACAACGGGTCGCTCGCGAGCAGGGCGTCGTCGGCGAATATCGACGGCGTGCTTTCCGAGGCGGCGTTTGTCGAGCGTTTCGCCCAGGCGAAGGAGCTCTGGGGCCAGCCGACCTCGCAAGCTCAGCGTTCGTATAGGGAAATGCCGCAGCGCGCGGCGGGCCAGGCCGCTGTCGCTGCGGAAGCTCGTTCGGCTGTTGCTTCTAAGCCGGTTTCGGGGCGGGTTTCGAAGCGGTATTCAGGCACGGTGATAGTGGTGGTGGGCGCAAGCGGTGGCTGTGGCAAGGGAAGCATAGCGGCGCTTTTCGCAGTGCTGTGCGCGAAGGCGGGCTTGGCCACGCTTGCGGTTGATGCCGATCTGCAGTTCGGCGACATGGACCGCTTGCTTGGCGTGAAAGAACCCGTTCGGGTCGATGACGTGGTGCGCGACCCGACCCGCATGGTTCGGCTGTACGAAGATGCCCGGTCGACGGGGAAGCCGTCGTTGCTTGCAGCACCGCGGAAAATCGAGGCGTCCGAGCTGGTGTCGTCTGAATTGCCCGACATATTGGAAGCCGCGCGGGGCGACTACGACGTGGTAATCGCGTGCGCGGGCGCGTTTTGGGCCGAGACGCATGCCCAGCTTATCGAGGCGGCCGACGCCGTGGCATTTCTCATGGACAGCAGGCCCGGGTCGCTCGCCGCAACGGTGCATGCCGTGGAATTGTGCGGACGCATGGGTCTTGCGACCAGCAGTTTCACGTATGTGGTGAACAAGCACGAGCGCGACAGCCTGCTCTCCGCCGTAGACGCTTCGTGCGCGCTTAAAGGCTCGGCCGCCGTCGAGCTTCCCCATGGTGGTCGCGATGTGGAAGAGCTTTTGGGTGCGGGCTTCCCGGCCGATTTCATCGAATCGCGCAACGCGTTGGTGCCCGAGGCCGCTGCGCTGCTTGCGCGGCTCTTGCCGAAAGAGCAGGCCGATAAAGTCGCCCAAGTTATGGCATCGGATGGGAAGTTCAAGCGCATTTTCGGACGAAAGGCCCAGCGATGACGCTGCTCGCGCGCGTTCAACAGGCCGAGGCAGAGGGCGCGGCCATTCTCGCGCGCGACGACGGGTGGATGCTCGACGAGTTGAAAGACGACGTGGGCCGCATCATTCCGGGCGATGCCCTGTCCAGGCTTGCGAGCGAAAATCCGCGTCGGGCACGCAGTGAGCTTCGAAGTGCGTGCCGCCAGGTGTTTTCTACCCCACGTTGGGCCGGACGGCCGGCCGATTTGAAAGATTCGCTGGCGTGCGACCTCGAAGACGTGGTGTTTGGCATGGGGCCGCTGCAAGCGCTCGTGGAAGACGAAACCATCACCGAGATCATGGTGAACGGCACATCCTCGATTTTCATCGAGCGCGCGGGCGTCATGTCGCGCGAGCCGGCGGTGTTTTCCGACGATTCGCAGGTGAGGGCCCTCATCGACCGCATCCTGGCGCCTCTTGGCCGCCGCGTCGATGAGAGTTCGCCCATGGTGGACGCGCGCCTGCCGGGCGGCCATCGCGTGAACGTGGTGATACCTCCCATTGCCGTGGACGGGTCCGTCATCACCATCCGCAAATTCACCGATCGCGCCATGACGCTTTCCGACTTGCGGCAAGCGGGTTCGCTCGATTGGCGCGTGGCGCAATTTCTTAGATGGGCGGTGCATGCGCGCAAGAACGTGGCGGTGCTGGGCGGAACGGGGTCGGGGAAAACGACGTTGCTCAACGCGTTGTCGTGCGAGATTTCCGCCAGCGAGCGCATCGTGACCATCGAAGACTCCGCCGAGCTTCGCTTCACCGAGCATCCGCATGTCGTGCGCCTGGAATCTCGGGGCCGCAATGCCGAGGGCGTTGGCGAGGTGACTATTCGCGACCTGGTGCGCAATGCGCTGCGCATGCGTCCCGACCGCATCATAGTCGGCGAATGCCGAGGCGCCGAGGCGCTTGACATGCTTACCGCCATGAATACCGGCCACGAGGGTTCGCTCACCACGCTGCACGCGAATTCGCCCGAAGACATGATCATCCGCCTGGTGACTATGGTCCGCTATGGGTTCGACCTGCCTGTGGACGTGATCGAGGGCAACATCGCTTCGGCGATCGACGTGGCGGTGCAAACGTCTCGCTCTCGCGACGGTCGGCGCTTCATAAGCTGTATCGCCGAGATGCGGCGCGGCGGCGATCGGCCGTGCGTCGCCGAAACGTTGTTCGAAAGGCAGGCCATGGCGGGCTCCGGTTCGTGGCGGCGCGAGCCGTCGTGGCTAACGGCGGCGACTGACATAGGGGTTGTCGATTCCGAGGAGGTGGAACAATGGAGACGGGCTTGTTTGCTGCCGTAGCGCTCGCTGGCGCATTCGGATGCGCCTTTTTCGCGGGCCGGGCCGCGTGTCTCAGCATCGAACACGCATGGCAGGCAACGCGAGGCTCCACGTACTTGCCAGGCGCTTCGACGCGCGAATCGGGCATTGCCGCGCGAAGCGATGGTGCCGCGAACGCTCTGGCGGGCCTTAAGCGGTTGGCGTCGTATTACGTGCGCAATGGCTTCGCGTCGCTCGCGCCCGCGGCATCGTTGGTGCTGGAGGCGCGTGCGGGTGAGGTGTTTCGCCGTGCGGAGAGGCTTGCGCGAAGCAAAGGCATCGAAACCGCGGCGGAAAGCGTGGCCACGTTGTGCATCGGCGGCGCGATTGCAATTTCGGTTGCGTCGCTCGTGCTGTTTCGCTCGCTTGCCGCGGCCGCGTGCGCGCCCGTTTTGGTGGTCGTGGTGCTGCGGGCGGCGCTTTTTCGCAGCGTCGAGAACGAGCGCGCGAGGCTTCGCGAGCAAGTGCCCGATGCCCTGCGCTGTATGGAAGCGTGCCTGCACGCGGGGCTGTCGCTGCCGCAAACGTTTTACGAGGTGTCTACCCAAATCGACCAGCCGGCGCGGGGGCTGTTCGCGCGTGTATCGCGCGATTTGGAGTTGGGCTATTCGATGAACGAGGCGCTTGAGCGCTTTCGCTCGGTGGCTGAGCTTCCAGAGCTGTCGTTTGTCGCGATGGCACTCGACGTGCAATACGCATGCGGCGGCAGCGCCACCCCGATTTTGCGTTCGGCCGAGCAGTCGGTTGCGAGCGACCTCGAGCTGCGGCGCTCGCTGCGCGTGCAAACGGCCCAGGCAAAGCTTTCGGCCCAAATCGTCAGCATCATGCCTTTTGCGCTGGTGTTTGTGATCTCCGCCCTCGATCCGGGGTTTCTGGCGCCGTTTTTCTCGAGCGCGGGCGGCGCGCTGCTGCTTCTTATGGCCGTCAGCATGCTGGCCGCCGGCGTGCTTATGGTGCGGCGCATGCTCGCGATAGAGATTTAGATGATAGGAGGGTGTGCTATGGGAATCGCGTTTCTTGGGGCCGCGGCGGTGTTCGCCGTGGTAGCAGGTGCCAGCCTTTGGGCGTGGGCGAGCGATCGAATGGCGTCGAGCGCGCGCCGTCGCCGTGCTCAGCAGGCCGCCGGCTTTGCGGGTCTTGCCAGGGCTCGGCCGCGCGCGCGGGAATCGCGGCGCGCCAAGGAGGAACGCGCGCTGGCACTTGAACGCCATGTTCCCGAAATGGTGGACGCGCTGGGTTTGGGCATGCGCGCCGGCATGTCGTTCGAGCGGGCGTTTCGGTCGTATTGCTTCCGTTTCGACGATGAGCTCGCGGCGCTGTGCCGGCAGGCGTGCTTGAAATGGGAAAGCGGCCTTGTCTCGCGCGATGCCGCCCTGCTCGAGCTGGGAACGCTCAGTGGGGTGCCGTCGCTCGAGCGCTTCGCGAGCAACGCGGTTCGCTGCCTGCGCTTCGGAAGCCCCATGAATCGCATGCTCGATTCTCTGGCGAGCGAGGCGCGTAGCTGTTATCGGGCGAAGATGGAAGAGAAAGTGGCAAAAGCCCCGGTGAAAATGCTCGTTCCCACGGCGGTGCTCATCTTGCCCGCCATGTTGATAGTGGTTATGGGGCCCGTGCTGCTGGGGTTCGTTCAATGAAAGGAAACGGATATGCAGACAATCGAAAAGAACCAAGGCGTTGTTGCGAAATGTTCGCGCGTGTGGCGCCGCGCGGGCGATTCCAGTCGTCGCGCCATGGCGAGCGCGCACGTGCGGCTGATGAACCAGAAGGGGCAGGGAACTACGGAATACGCGATTTTGGTTGGCGTGCTGGTGGTTATCGCCATCGCGGCGATCGTCGTATTCCGCCCGAAGATCCAGGAGCTGTGGAACGCCATCGCCGATGGCATCGGCAAATTGTAACGAAGGCGAGGCGCGCTGGCGCGTCGGGCGATTCGGGGCAATCGACCGTCGAATACGCGCTTGTCGTGGCGGCGTTTTTGGCTGTCGCGCTGGGAATTTCGGCGCTCGCCCGCGCGGCTATGTCGGGCGTATTCACGGAATCCGCGTTGGAGGCGATGAGCCACAGGCTCGTTCGGGGGATTGCCGATGTTCTGGCGTTTTAAGAAGCGCGGGCTGGGTTGCGCCGGCGAAAGCGGACAGGCGACGGTCGAGGCCGCAATGCTCATTCCCATCGTGCTGGTGGGAATGCTCATTGCCGTGCAGCCCGCCATAGTGCTGTACGACCGCATCGTGATGGAGGCGGCCGCCGCCGAAGGGTGCCGCGTTTTGGAAACGCTGCCCGAATCGGACGCCTCCGAAGCGCGCGAATACGTGCTGCGCAGGCTCGACGCCGTTCCCAAAGTGCCCGCATTTCATGTGGGCGCTTGGAGTGTCGAGGTGACGGGTGCGGGCCAGCAGTCGCAGCGAGCTTCGGTGCGCATATCGCACGCGTACGAGCCGCTCCCTCTTATGGGGGCGGGCATGCGCGTCGTGGGGCTGGCCCGCGGCGACGGCCTTGCCCGCCAAGAGGTGTTTCGCGAAGAGCGCGTGCATGACGAATGGGCGCTGCATTCCGAATTCGGTTTGCAGTTCGGCGAATGGGTGCAGCGTTGGGAAGACAAGGCGTAGCGAATGCAAAGGAGCGTGGCATGGCCAGGGGCTTGGAAAGGAGCGGCGCCACCTCATCGAGGCGGTTCCTCGTCGTGGCCGATGTGTTCCGCGACGAATCGGGGTTCACCACCATTGGCGCGGCGGTCGCCATTCTGCTTTCGTGTTCGTTGCTGTTTTTCGGGCTGTGGAGCGCGCGCTCAGCTACGCGTTCGGCGGGCGTGCAATCGGTTGCCGACGCCTGCGCCCTTGCAGCCCAGAACGAGGTCGGCGAATTCGTGCTTTCGGTGCGCGTCGCCGATGCGACGTTGCTCACTATGTCGCTCACGGGCATTTCGCTTTTGGGCATAGGGGCTGTGTGCTGTTGCGTCCCGGGCGCCGAGGCTGCGGGCGTGAAGCTTCTCGATTCGGGCCGCGCCATCATCCAAAAGCGCGAAGACGTCGCCCGCGTTCAAGAGAAGACGCTTAACGCGGCGCAAAGCACGCTTCCGCTGGCTGCGCAAACGCAAGCGCAACTGGTGGTTTCCGAGAACTCTGAAACCATCGATTTCGATGCGCTGGCCTATGTCGAGTTGGTTCCTTCCGATGCTCCTGCCGTGTCGTGCGGCGTCGGCTCGTCGGCGAAAGAGGCGGCAGACGCCGCCATAAACGAAAGCGGGTCGATTGTCGAGGGCGCCAAAGCTGCCGAGCAGGCCGCGGCCCAAGCGTCGGAGGCGTTGCGCGAAGCCTGGCTCGCCGACTGTGGAGCCTATCCGAGCGCGTGCATGCGCGAACGCGCGGAGTCTCTCGCGGATATGGACGCCTTTGAGAACCCTATGGCGAACAGCCCCAATTCGTGGTCGTTCTCCATGGCCCTGAAGAGGGCGCGCGCCTATTATCGCCATCGCGTGGTCGCCGAGGCGCCTCAGGATTCAAGCGTAGAGGAGCAAGCTCGAAGCGCGTTGAGGCTGCGGTTTTACAGGTATGCGCAGGGAGAGCTCGACAAAGCCCACGCGATCCAGATGCCCGATGGAACGGTCGACGTCGACTTGCCGCTTCTGCCGAAGAATGCCGACGAGATGAAGGCGACCGATTTGTATACCGCCGATTTGTTTCCGGCGTCGAATGGCAAGCTGCATGCGTGGGAAGGGTGTCCGGGCGTTGGCGGCGTAGATGGCAGCGGGTCGCTTGCCCAGCTCGATGCCGGGGCGTTTTCCAAATGCGAAGAATGCGGGCTCGATGCCGCGGCCATGGGCAGCGTTGCGGCTGCATCCACGTCTATCGACAACGGCTTCGAGTACCATTTTCGCGCGGTCGCCGAAGCGGCGCGAACCTACCAGCAGGCGAAAAACGATGCAATCGGTCAATCGGCGCAGGTGAAAGATGCCATAGGCGGCTTGCTCGACATGCTGAACTCGGCCATCGAGGAAGCTGCCGGCAACAGGGTCGAGGCATACCCGCCTGGGCGTTTCGGGTCGTTGGCCGCTTTGTCTGGCACCATGGGGGCGACGGCCGAAACCCCGTTTTTCCAAGGCCCCGACTTGGGCTCGTATGCGGCTGTCTCGGCGGCGATTCTTGTGGAAGATTCCGATGAAGATGCGCTGTCGAACCTGCTGTCGGGGGTGGAAGACGACATTGGGCCGCCGTTGTCGGATGGCGGCGAAACGGTGTTGAAGCTCTGGTCGGCGATTCTCGGCGCATACGGCACGGGGGTCGAGGGCCTTGCCGGCGCGGTATCGGGCGTGCTGGATGCCATTCCCCTGGCTAGCGCAAGCGGCTTGGGCGATTGGGCGTCGGGCGCGTTGCTCGACATGCTCGAAGCGGCTGGGCTCGAGCCCGCGAACACGGCCGCCGCGAAGCCCGTCACGTCGAACACGTTGCCGGTTGCGATGCGCGGCGATGGCCCGGTTGCCGCAGCCATTCGATCGCTGAAGGGGGATGGGTCGTAATGGCGTCGAACCGTTTGAAGGAATTCTTCGGCGAGGCTTCAGCCCCATCTGGGCAGATGACCGTTGAATTCGCGGTGGCGTTCCCGATTTTGCTCATGGTCGGTTTTATCGCATTGAATGCGATGGTGTTCCTAGGCGATTGCGCCGCGTTCGACATCGTCGCCCGCGATGCCATTCGCCTGCAGGCCGACGATGGCAACGATGTGGCTCAAAATGCCGCCGACGTGCGTGCGCGCATAGAAGAAGGGGTCTCCATGGACCACGAGAGCGTTTCGGTGCTGTGCGAGCGAACCGATGCCGGGCACATGAAGTACACGGCGAAAACCGCATTCACGCCGCCGTTTTTGAGCGGGGCTCGCGTGTTCGGCGTGCAGGTTCCCCGAATAAAGCATCAGGTTGAATTCACGGTGAGCCCTTATAGGGCGGGGGTGATTGCATGAAGGTGGCGATCCTTGCGTCATTCGCCTCGCGCGTGCGCGGGCTTCTGCCGGGTTCGGCGGCGCGCGACTTTTCGTATGCGGTTTTCGTGCCATGCCGAGACATCCACACGCACGGCATGGACGTGCCGATAGACGTGGCGTTCGCCGACTCGTCGGGCACGGTGCTAACGGCGCGGCGTGGCGTGGGGCCGGGCGAACGGGTGCGATGCGTTTCGGCGCAGGTGGCGATAGAGCGGGTCGCGTCGGGCGGCCCGTGGTTCGAGGTTGGCGACAACGTGTTCGCCGACATAGGAAGGAGGGGGTTGGAATGAAAGTGTGCCCCGTATGCGGTTCGCGCTGCTTCGACGACATGGAGGTATGCTACGGCTGCCTGCACGACTTTACGCGCGAAGATACGACGCCCGCAGGTCAGACCGTGGCCAGCTCGTGCGAGGCCGAGGTGGAAGAGGCGGTGCTCCCTGCTTCGCCGGCCTCCGGTTTCGCCGCCGGCGCGGCGCCCGCGGGCTTTGTTGCGGGTCGCGGCGCGGAAGCCGCGCCGTCGATGCCCTCGCAGGTTCCGCTGATTGCCGAGCAGCCTACGACGCGCATACCGTGCAAAACGTTTTCGGGCGGAAGCGTGGCGCGCGTCGCGCAGGGCCACGGTGCTCGCCCGCAGACGCATATCGTGGTTCCACTTGATGGCTGCGGGGGCTCGCCCGCGCTTGCGCAAGGCTTTCGCCTGGTGATAAGCGTGGAACCTTCGATATAGCCGCGTGGCGGGCTGAGTTTGCGGTTTCGTCGACGAGCTTCTCGCCCCAATTCGAAACCAAATTGGCAACTAATAGAAACTTTTTATGAAAAAGGTAGCCAAAGGTTTCATTTTTTATTTCACAAGGGAAACTTTCGTGCTATGGTGGGTAGTCGTAATTACCGATGGCTTACTTTGGAGGCACGAGATATGGACGGTGCGGCTATGGAAACGGGCGTTGTGAATGCGGCGCACGCCAGCGGCGTATCTGCTCAGCAGTTGCCGCTTACGTTCGTTTCGGCGGGCGAGACGGTGAAGGTGGTCAAGGTCCGCGGCAAAAACGAGCTTACCCACCATCTTGAGAACCTCGGGTTCGTCGAGGGCGCGGCCGTGAAAGTGGTCGCGGGCGTTCAAGGCGACTTGGTCGTCGAGGTGAAGGGGGCGCAGGTGGCTATCAGCCGCCAGGCGGCCAATCATATCGTCACTACGGCAGCCTTGTAGAAATTGGTATCGTCCGGCGCGGCTCTCGCGCCGGTTTTCGTGCGCCGGCGACAGCCGCCGGCGCTGATACATGAATTGGAAGCGTTTGCATGCAAAGGAAGGAGCAGGCATGGCGGAAGACCAGGCGAAAACGCTGCGCGACGTCAAAATCGGCGACACCGCAACGGTACGCCGCCTTACCGGCGAGGGCGCGCTGAAGCGTCACATCATGGACATGGGCATCACCAAGGGCGTCGAAGTCTACGTGCGCAAGGTGGCGCCGCTCGGCGACCCGATCGAGGTGACCGTTCGCGGCTACGAGCTGTCGCTGCGCAAAAGCGAGGCCGAGAGCATTCTCGTCAACTAACGCCCACGGGGTTTGCGCCCCATGCGTCAGATGACGAGGATTAGGCGCGGAAGCGCCATTTTTTAGGAACACGAGTTTGCGATAGCTAACAAAACCGCTTGTTACCTGGGGTTTTCTTATGAAAAAGAAACCGTAGGGCAACAAATTCGCAAGCGATCGAAAGGCAGACAATGGGAATTCGCATTGCGCTTGCCGGCAACCCGAACTGCGGCAAGACGACGATGTTCAACGACCT
>CALBLG010000185.1 GCA_937895975.1 uncultured Slackia sp. | reverse complement strand
TCGACGGGCAGCAGCATGGCATTGATTTGCTTTTCCGAGAACACGAACAGCACGTCGAACAGAACGGCGATGCCGAGCACGGCCAGAATCACGCGCATGGCGTCGGCGTCGATACCGGAGTTCAAATAGGCCACGGTAAACAGGTTTGCCACCACGGTTCCGGCGGAAAGCGCGGCATTGCCCAGCCCCACAACGAGAATCGCGTTCGCGCGCGCCTGAAACACCAGGTAGAACAGCATTGCCCATACGATAAGGTTGAAGCATGTGGTGGCTATGGACGTAATGGACGCCACTATTGGGTCGTTGATCGAGAACATCGCCATGGCCACAAGCAGAAGCACGAGAGCCCCGGTCGCCACTGAATAGATGCGGGCGAAGTTGTCGCGCGCCGAGCGCGCAAGCAGAATGGTCGCCAGAATGACGAGCATGAGCACCACGTCGAAAAGCTGCGCGGTAATGGTGGAGTTCACGCTGAATGATGGAGGAACGTTAACCAAAATGAACGAGCGCAGAAGCTCGAACGCCATGGAACACAGCGCGATTGACGCGAGCAGCGCTCCGAATTTGCCCGAAAGGGGAGCGGTCGCCGTAAGCACTTCGCGCTCGGCGCGCACATCGTGCGTCCTAATCCCGTATAACACGGCGGCTGCAAGCGGCAAGGCGACGAAGCACGCGGTTGCCACCTCATTGGGGCAAGCCGCCAACACGAAGAACAGCAGCGCCGAGAACAGTATGGATTGAGCGATGCGATAGAGCGCGCGATGAGGCGCAAGCGTGCCGAACAACGCTGCCCCGCGAAAAAATACGATGGTGGTGCCGATACCTGAAAGGGTGCAGCCGAATCGGAACAGTGCAGCGAGATTTTGGTTTGCAAAAGGCATAACCGCTTGGCGTGCGCAGCAAATAATGACGGTACCCGCCACGGCGATTAATGCCCCTGCGAGTGTGACGCGATTCTTGGAGAGCGCAAGCGGGAAACGCCTCGAGAGCAAGGCGCCTGCGAGCAATGTCGCCACGCAGGCGACAAGATGCGTCAGCATAAGCGTGATGGCGACCGAGCTGTTGTCGGTTTCATGCAGCCAAAACGAGCCGGAAAACGCGACGACGTTCCATGTGTTCCAGCACCCGAACCCCAAATAGGTAAGCCCCGGCGCTTGGCTGTCGATGGAAGCGAGCGCGCGCTTTGCTTTTACCGCAAGACCGTCGTTTGGCATTTTCCCGCTATCCTTCGGCGCGCTGGCTGCAGGCTTTTCAACGCCTTCAGCCGCATGAAGCGCTTCGTGTTCGTTGCTGAGATTCCCCTTGTTGTCGGCGGTTGCGCCCGAGGCGCTTTGTGCGCCTTTCCCCTTAGAAGCCATGCAACCCCCTTGCAGCTTCGTTTCATTCCTTGCGCCTATTGTAATCGCATGCGTTCATTATTGCCTAGTTAACAATTGACAATGCTCGTCATATTGAATAGTTAACTATGTTCTATGCAGGGGTTTTGGAAGTTTTCTATTGTGAATGCCGTTCAAAGCCGTTGGCAGCGCAGGGGGTGCGCGCCAACGATGAAGGGGGTCTTCATGAATTTGAAAAAAAAGCCTCTGCCGAAATTCGAAGTGTCGGCGAGCTACGAGAATTATGCTGAAGGCGGCTATCTTATGGACGCGCCGCAGCAAAGCGGTACCTGTGGGGACGAATGCGCACAGGCATGCGCCGATTGCGAGAGCGTTGCAGCTGAGCCTGATGCTGCGAGCATGAGCACTGGCGATGACCAGAGCGCGCAAACCGCCGCCGCCGCTGAATCTGACGCGACAACCGGCGCGCAAGCCGAATTCGAAGCAGCCGTCGATGAGGTCGTCACATGCGTGTGCTCGCAAAACGCGTTGCGCGAGGTGCTGTACAAGACGCTCGCGCATTGCACTGCGCCGCAGCCCTTCGATGAGGTGGAAGATTTCATTTCGCACCAAGACGAATTCGTCTACAGTCATATTATCCAAGAGCCTTTCACGCTTGCAAGCATGCTTGTTAATGCCGGGGGGTTGTCGCAAACTCCCATCGACGATGACGGCAATGTGATCGCCGAGGAAACGTTGGCCGGCATGACCGACGACGAGGCCTGCGACGCCATCGCGAGCTACCTGCTTCAAACCACGCCGGCCGGCCTTCGCGCCGCCGACCTTCTTTCGCCCGACCGCCGCATCTCCGCGCAAATCGCGAAGGTGCCGCACAGGGCCGATACCTATTACGCGGTGATGCAATTCTGCGAAACGCCGCGCAAATTCCCCGAAATCGAAGCGTTCTACAAAAACAACGACTGCCTCGCGAAAGACGTGGTGGCCGAATCTCACAAACTTTCGCCCGACTACTACGTCGACAAGCTCGACAAAGCAGGGGCGCTTGTTTGGAGGGGCGCATGGGTTTTGACCGAGGCGGGCCAGCGCGCCCTTGCCTCGCGCAACGCCTAAGCGTCGCTCTCAATAAAAAAGGAAAAGAAGGAAGAGAAACGAAAAGGAGGAGGTCAGCTTTGTCTACGACTATGACACGTCGCTCGTTCATGAAGGCGGCGGCCATCACTGCCGGCGTAAGCGCGCTGGGCATTGAAGCCGCGAACAACCTGAAGCCGAGCAACAAGGCATGGGCCGACAACGACGTGCACGAAGTGCGCACGTCCTGCCGCGCCTGCATCGCGAACTGCGGCGTTATTGCCACGGTGAGCAATGGTCGCGTGATCAAGCTCAGGGGAGATTCGATCGACCCGATGTCGAAGGGGCGTATGTGCCCGAAGGGCCTGTCGGGCATTCAGGCGCTGTATCACCCGAACCGCAACAAGTACCCCATGAAGCGCGTGGGCGAAAAGCCCGGCAACCAGTGGGAGCGCATCAGCTGGGACGAGGCCGCGAAGACGGTCGCCCAGCACATGATCGACATGCGCGACAAAACCGGCAAGCACGGCCTGCTGTGCACCACGGGCGGCGGCGGCAACCCGCAGTTCTTCAGCCCGCCGCGCTTCCGCAACTTCTGGGGCGCCGGCAACGTGTTCGAGCCCGGCTGCGCGCAGTGCTACCTGCCGCGCAACTTCACCATGCCGCTGGTCAACGGCATCGGCGACACGTCGATCGCCGACTCGGGATGCTCGGAGCTGTACAAGCCCGCGAAATACGGCGGACTCGCCGAGGTCTATGTTATTTGGGGTACCGGCCCTGCGTGGCATTCGCCCTCTACTGCTGGCCGCTGCGTAGCCGAGCTGCGCGCGAACGGCTGCAAGACCGTCGTTGTGGACCCGCGCTTTACCGCCGATGCTTCCAAGGCCGACGTATGGCTGCCGATCAAGCCCGGCACCGACATGGCTATGATGCTCGGCTGGATGCACTACATCATCGAAAACAAGCTCTACGAGAAGATCCCCGGCTACGAGGACTTCTGCGAGCAGTGGACGAACCTGCCGTTCCTCGTCGATCCGCGCGACGACGTGTCCTTGCCGTCGGTGGCGCAGGACATCACCAAAGACGGCCAGCTGCTGCGCGCCTCCGAGGTGTTCGACGACGTGACCTCCGACAACGAGGGCTACGTGTACTTCGACACCGAGACCGGTAAGGTGACCAAGGCATTCGCCCTGGGCCCCGACAACGACGGCACGTACCACCCGCAGATGTTCGGCACCGTCGACGTCACGCTGAAAGACGGCAGCACCATCACGTGCAAGACCGCTTTCCAGGCCTACAAAGACCGCTGCGCCGATTACGATCTGGATACCGTGGCCGAAATCACCGGCTGCAAGAAGGAAAAGATCCAGGAAGCCATCGAGCTGTACTGCTCAAGCGCGCACGGCGGCATTTCGCTGGGCGTGGCTACCGACCAGTACCCGGGATCGGCCCAGGCCGCCATTGGCGCCGCCGCGCTCGACTGCATGACGTCTCACCTGTGGCACACCGGCTGCCCGGCCAACAAGGTTGGCGGCCAGGGCTCCAAGGGCCTGTCCAGCTGCGAGTCGACCATCTTCCCGTCGGGCTTCATGGGCGATACGAAATTCCAGTTCCAAACCAATGACGCCATTCTCGAGCGTTTGGGCTACTGCGAGCACAAGGGCCTGGGCGGCTGGATGCACAGCCACATTCCCACGGTGCTTTCCGCCGTGCTCACCGGCGAGCCCTACCAGCCCAAGGTATGGATCGAGCGCTCCGGCAACAAGATGGCCGCGCTGGGCAACTCCAGCTCGTGGG
>CALBLG010000184.1 GCA_937895975.1 uncultured Slackia sp. | reverse complement strand
TCGCGCCGCCGGCTTCGGTTGCGACCTCCGCGGCGACGAGTTCGGTATTATACGCTCCTCCCAGACGCTTCGGCCGAGAATCGCTTCCGCACACACGATGACAACAACTCTAACGCATTAGAGTGTGCTATTCATTCTTGCTTGAAATAGAAAAAAGCGGCAACCACCAGCGTGTTTGCCGCTTTCGCTTCATTCTTTGTCGAACTTCTCGCGCAAGGAATACCAACCGTGGTTGTGCTCTACTGCCAACGGAACCCCAAACAGCTCGCTCATGCGTTCGCCCGTAAGCAAATCTTCTTTTTTGCCATCGGCGTAGATTGCCGCGTCTTTAATAAGAAGCACTCGATCGATGGCGGGGATGATGTCTTCCGGATAATGCGTAACCAAAATGACCGAACGACCCTCGGCGGCAAGCTGGCGCATAACGCCACGAAGTTGATACATGCCCTCGGGATCGAGGCCCGTGCATGGTTCATCGAAAATAAGAGCCTGCGGGTCGTGAATGAGCTCGCGCGCGACAAGCACGCGGCGCACCTGCCCCGTGGACATGGTCATAATGTCGCGATCGGCCAAATGTCCAATGCCCAAGCGGTCGAGCTCTTCTTCGGCCTTTTTGAAGTCGGCATCGGTTGCATGAATATGGCGTGGAATGCCCAACGTGCCGAACAGGCCGCCGCACACAATGTCGCGGGCTGGCAGGTGGACGCGCACTTGGTCGTGCATCGTGTTGCTGACCACGCCGAAGCATGCCTTTATATCGGTAAGAGCTGGACGCGCTTGCCCGCGAAACACCACAGGCGGCTCGTCGCGATGCAGCGGCAGCACTTCGCGCGTAAGCAATTGGATGAACGTCGACTTGCCTGCGCCGTTGGGTCCAAGCAGCGCAATATTCTCGCCTTCGGCAAGCTCGAAATCGTCCACATGCAGGATGATTTTCTCTTTGCGACGCACCGTCGCATCGTGGATTTTGAACAGGGGGGTGTTTTCAGAAGCCACCAGTTACTCCACAACCTCGGCGATGACCTCGACCTCGACAAGAGCGCCCTTGGGCAGCTTGTCGACAGCGACGCACGAACGGGCCGGAAGCGTTTCACCGAACGATTCGGCATAGATGGCGTTGAACGCAGCGAAATCGTTGATGTCGTCCAGGAAGCAGGTGGTTTTCACCACATGGTCGAAATCGGTGCCGGCAGCCTCGAGCAGCGCGCCGACGTTCTTCATGACCTGACGGCTTTGGGCTTCGATGGTATCGCCCGCCATCTCGCCCGTTTCGGGAACGAGGGCAATCTGACCCGACGCGAACAGCAGGCCGTTCACGATGTTGCCCTGCGCATAAGGGCCTACAGCGGCGGGAGCGTTGGTGGTTGCGATAGTCTTCATTGAAGCCTCCTTATACAAACGTGCAATGCGCCAACTCTACTACATATATATGTAGGTGTTACGCATCGCAAGACGCACGTTTCGCAAGCCAATGTGAGTATCGCGCATGGTTTCGAGTTTGAATTCTTCCAATATAGTGACAAATGGGTATACTGCTTTATTACGCTAAAGCAGTATGACTAGCAAGGAAGTAACCGACATGACCGAAATGCTCACGCTCGACGCATTTGAGGAAGCATCCGCCAAGGTGCAGGAGGTCACGCAGAAGACGGGGCTCATCGAGAGCACCCACTTCAGCGCCCTGACCGGCAACAAGGTGTTCTTCAAGCCCGAGAACATGCAGCGCACGGGCGCGTACAAGGTGCGCGGCGCGTACTATAAAATCTCGACGCTGACCGATGAAGAGCGCGAGCGCGGCCTGATTACCGCTTCGGCAGGCAACCATGCCCAGGGCGTCGCCTTTGCGGCAAGCCGCTACGGCGCGAAGGCCACCATCGTCATGCCCACCACCACCCCTCTGATCAAAGTTGAGCGCACGCAGCATTACGGCGGCACCGCCGTTTTGCACGGCGACGTGTACGATGAATCGTGCGAATACGCCATGCAACTGGCCGAGGAGAAGGGTTACACCTTCATCCATCCGTTCAACGATCCCGCGGTTGCCACGGGCCAGGGCACTATCGCCATGGAAATCGTGAAAGAGCTGCCGCTGGTCGACTACATTTTGGTCCCCATCGGAGGCGGCGGACTGGCCACGGGCGTTTCCACGCTGGCCAAACTGCTGAACCCGCATATCAAGGTGATTGGCGTTGAGCCCGCGGGCGCTGCCTGCATGAAGGCATCCATCGAAGCCGGCCACGTAGTAAAGCTGCCGCATGCGAACACCATTGCCGACGGCACCGCCGTTCTGGAGCCGGGTGACAAGATTTTCCCGTATATCCAGAAGAACATCGACGACATCATCACCATCGAAGACAGCGAGCTGATTTCGGCGTTCCTCGACATGGTCGAGAACCACAAGATGATCGTCGAGAATTCGGGCCTGCTTACCGTAGCCGCCCTGAAGCATTTGCCCTTCACCGGCAAGAAGGTCGTCTCGATTCTGTCGGGCGGCAACATGGACGTCATTACTATGTCGTCCGTCATCCAGCACGGCCTGATTCAGCGCGACCGCGTGTTCACCGTTTCGACGCTTCTGCCCGATCGCCCCGGCGAGTTGGTGCGCGTCGCCAAGACCATCGCCGACATGAACGGCAACGTCATTCGCCTTGACCACAACCAGTTCGTGAACACGAACCGCAACGAAGGCGTCGAGCTGCGCGTGACCATCGAGGCCTATGGCACCGACCACAAGAACCAAATCGTCGCCGCGCTTGAAGCCGCCGGCTTCCGCCCCAAGCTTATTCAGGCGCACCTGTAAGCGCCTTTTGGCACCCCACGGGTCTGCGCCTTATAAATCCCCTCGTCATTTCGCAGGGCATGCGCGAGCGTGCCCTGTTTCAACGCCCTCGTGCGGCCGACGACCGGATGAAAGCGAGAGCGTTCCATATCTGTAGCGTTTACTGTGCCGCGCATGCGGCCCAAAACAGAAAGGGAGCCTCCCATGACCGGAATGCCCAACCATGTAAAGTATCAACGCGGTTACTTCATGCCGCCCGAGCCGTGCTTCGACTGGGTGAAAAAGGAGTACATCGACAAGGCGCCGAAGTGGGTCAGCGTCGACCTGCGCGACGGCAACCAAGCGCTGATCATCCCCATGAGCCTGGAGCAGAAGCTCGAGTTCTTCCAGACGCTCGTGAAAATCGGCTTCAAGGAAATCGAGATCGGTTTCCCCGCTGCCAGCGAAACCGAATTTGAGCTGGCCCGCACGCTTATCGAGAACGACATGATTCCCGAAGACGTGACCATCCAGGTGCTGACGCAGGCTCGCGAACACATCATCAAGAAAACCTTCGATGCCCTGGAAGGCTGCAAGACCCCGGTTATTGTGCACGTGTACAATTCCACGAGCCTGGCCCAGCGCGAGCAGGTGTTCAAGCGCGACAAAGAGCAGATCAAGGAAATCGCCCTCACTGGCGCGAAGATGCTGAAAAAGCTCACCGACGAAGCCGGCCACGACAACTACCGCTTCGAGTACTCCCCCGAAAGCTTCACCGGCACCGAGCCCGAATACGCTTTGGAGGTATGCAACGCCGTTCTGGACGTATGGCAGCCGACGCCCGACCGCAAGGCCATCATCAACCTGCCGGCCACCGTGGAAATGAGCCTGCCGCATGTGTTCGCGCAGCAGGTTGAATACATGAGCAAGAACCTGAAATACCGCGACGCCGTTGAACTGTCGCTGCACTGCCACAACGACCGCGGCACGGGCGTTGCCGAAACCGAGCTGGGCATTCTTGCTGGCGCCGACCGCGTTGAGGGCACTTTGTTCGGCAACGGCGAGCGTACAGGCAACACCGACCTGATTACCGTGGCCATGAACATGTTCGCCCACGGCGTTGACCCGCAGCTGAACTTCGCCAACATGCCCGAACTGGTTGAGATGTACGAGCGCGTGACCAACATGAAGGTCGAGCCGCGCCGCCCCTACGCCGGCCAGCTGGTGTTCAGCGCGTTCTCGGGCAGCCACCAGGATGCTATCGCCAAGGGCTTGAAGTGGCGCGACGAGCACGACCCCGAGCATTGGACCACCCCGTACCTGCCTATCGACCCCACCGATGTGGGACGCCACTTCGAGACCGACGTCATTCGCATCAACAGCCAATCGGGCAAGGGCGGCATCGGCTACATCCTGGAGCAGAACTTCGGCTATGTGCTGCCCCCGAAGATGCGCGAAGAGCTGAGCTACGCTTCGAAGGACGTTTCCGACCACGCGCACGCTGAGCTGTCGCCGGCCGAGGTGAACAAAATCTTCCACGAGAACTATGTGAACCGCGAAGGCCATATCGAACTGGTGGACTTCCACTTCACGCATGCCGAGAACAACAAGGCGTTCAAGGCGTTCGTTACCGTGAACATCGACGGCGTTGAGCAAGATGTGATCGGCAACGGCAACGGCCGCCTGGATTCGGTGTGCAACGCCATGGAGAAGCTTGGCTTCAAGGCGCACGTGGCCACCTACAGCGAGCATGCCCTGACCGGTGGCTCCGATAGCTCGGCCATGGCCTACGTTGGCTTGGAGGACACCGACGGCAAAATCGTGTGGGGCGCCGGCGAGCACCACGACATCATCACCGCTTCGGTTAAGGGCCTGATTTCGGCACTCAACCGCATGTAGAAATTTTCGGAGGTTGGGGCAATCCCAACCTCCGTGCTTCGGGGTGGTGCGCACGTCTCCGGGGCAACGTTCCAGGCGCCCCTTCGACGTACACACCACCCCGAAGCACTCTTCTTTGCCGAAGCGGGATGAGTATCCCCAAAGGAGATATCCCACCCCGCCGCTTTCCATTCGGAGGCATACCCGCATTCCGATTGCCTAACTTTGCAGTACACCATCCTGAAGGGGGATTTCAAAATGGGCATGACCATGACCCAGAAGATTTTGGCCGCGCACGCTGGGCTCGACTCCGTCGTTCCTGGCCAGCTGATCGAGGCCAACATCGACCTGGCGCTTGCCAACGACATTACGGGCCCAGTCGCCATTCGCGAGCTGAAGAAGGCCGGCATGGACAAGGTGTTCGATCGCACGAAGGTCGCACTTGTCATGGACCACTTCGCCCCGAACAAAGACATCAAGAGCGCCGAGCAGTGCAAAGAGTGCCGCGACTTCGCCCGCAAGCACGACATCGTGAATTTCTTCGACGTGGGCCGCATGGGCGTAGAGCATGCGCTGTTGCCCGAGCAGGGCATCGTGGCCTCGGGCGACGTGATCATCGGCGCCGACAGCCACACCTGCACGTATGGTGCGCTGGGCGCGTTCTCCACCGGCGTGGGCTCCACCGACTGCGCCGCGGGCATTGCCACCGGCCGCGCCTGGTTCCGCGTTCCCTCTGCCATCAAGTTCAACCTCACGGGCAAGCTGAACCCCTGGGTTTCGGGCAAAGACGTGATTCTGTACATCATCGGCATGATCGGCGTTGATGGCGCGCTGTACCAGAGCATGGAATTCACGGGCGAAGGCGTGGCGTCGCTTTCCATGGACGACCGCTTCTCTATCTCGAACATGGCGATCGAGGCCGGCGCGAAAAACGGCATCTTCCCCGTTGATGAGAAGACCCTCGAATACATGAAGGGCCGCGCGCAGCACGAACCCGTCGTGTTCACCGCCGACGACGATGCCGAATACGAGCGCGTAATCGACATCGACCTGTCCACCGTGCCTTCCACGGTTGCCGCGCCGCACCTTCCCGAAAACACCAAGCCCGTCACCGAGTTCGCCGATGTGAAAATCGACCAGGCCGTGATTGGCTCGTGCACGAACGGCCGTATCGAAGATATGCGCATCGCCGCGCAAATCATGAAGGGCCGCAAGGTTGCCGACGGCGTGCGCGCCATCGTGATGCCAGCTACGCAGGAAGTTGAGCTGCAGTGCATCCGCGAAGGACTGGCCGAGATTTTCATCGAGGCGGGCGCCATTATTTCCACACCGACGTGCGGCCCCTGCCTGGGCGGCCATATGGGCATTTTGGCTGCAGGCGAGCGCGCCATTTCCACCACGAACCGCAACTTCGTGGGCCGCATGGGCCATGTGGATTCGGAAGTGTACCTGTCTAGCCCGGCCGTAGCAGCGGCCTCGGCCATCACGGGCCACATTACCGACCCGGCCTCGCTGTAGTTTCGCCGTTCTAACGAACGGCGATCCTGCCGCCGCTACGCGAAAGCCGGGCACGCCATCTTGGCCTTCAGGCTGCGGCTCGCGTATTTTCAATACGCGTCGCCTTGCCTTCAAGCCAATCTGACGCACCGGGCTTCCGCTCGCTGACATTTATTTGACCTACAAAGGAGCCTTTGTCCAATGAAAATGACTGCTAAGGGCACTGTTTTTAAGTATGGCGATAACGTCGACACCGACGTCATCATCCCCGCCCGCTACCTGAACATCGCCGACCCGAAAGAGCTGGCGTCGCACGCGATGGAAGATATCGATACCGAGTTCGTGAAGAACGTGAAGCCGGGCGACATCATTGTCGCGAACAAGAACTTCGGCTGCGGCTCGTCACGCGAGCATGCGCCGCGCGTTCTGAAGGACAACGGAGTGGCCTGCGTTATTGCCGCAAGCTTCGCTCGTATTTTCTACCGCAACGCCATCAACATTGGCCTGCCAATCTTGGAAAGCGCCGAAGCCGCCGAGGCGATTGCCAATGGCGACACCGTGTCGATTGATTTCGGCACGGGTGTGATTACCGACGAGACCACGGGTGCGACCTTCCAGGCGCTGCCCTTCCCCGAATTCATTCAGAACATCATCGACAACGATGGATTGCTGAATAGCCTCAAGGCTCGCGGGATTTAATCTCTGGCGGCAGGCCTTGGGCTCGGCGGGCATATTCAACGGGACAACGTTCCAGGCGTCCCTTATGAATATGCTCGCCGAGCCCAAGGCCTGCCGCGCTGTAGCTTTATTTTTTTTCGACGAGCCATCGGCTGGGGTTTTGGACGCACGGTGGTTCACCTGGGAGTTTGGCTTATAATTGGGAAATTATTTGACCTGATTGGAGTAGCATGGATTTCAAGATTTGCGTATTGAAGGGCGACGGCATTGGCCCGGAAATCGTTGACGAAGCGCTAAAGGCGCTCGACAAGGTCGGCGAAAAATTCGGTCACAACTTCACCTATGACGAGCGTCTTATTGGCGGCGCCGCTATTGACGAGTTCGGCGTGCCCCTGCCGCAAGAGACCATCGACGCGTGCAAGGCATCCGATTCGGTGCTGCTGGGCGCCGTAGGCGGCCCGAAGTGGGACCACATCGAGCCTGCCACCAATCGCCCCGAGCGCGGCCTTTTGGGTATTCGCAAAGAGCTGAATCTGTTCGCGAACCTGCGCCCCGCCAAGCTGTGGGAGCCGCTGGCCGACGCGTGCCCGTTGAAGCCCGAGCGCCTTGGCGAAGGCCTTGACCTGGTAGTATGCCGCGAACTGGTTGGCGACGTGTACTTCGGCAAGAAGTGGCGCGACGAAACCGGCGCGGGCCACGACGACATGAACTACTCGGTACCCGAAGTTGAGCGCATCGCCCGCGTGGCCTTCGACATGGCTCGCAAGCGCCGCGGCAAGGTTACCAGCATCGACAAGGCGAACGTGCTTGAGACGAGCCGCGTGTGGCGCGAAACCGTGCAGCGCATTGCCGCCGAGTATCCCGACGTGGAAACCGACTACCTGTACGTGGACAACGGCGCCATGCAGCTGGTGCTGAACCCCAGCCAGTTCGACGTCATTCTGACGGGCAACCTGTTCGGCGACATTCTGTCGGACGAGGCCTCTTGCATCACCGGATCTGTGGGCATGCTGCCTTCCGCGTCGCTTTCCGACACGAAGCTGGGCATGTACGAACCCATTCACGGCAGCGCCCCCGACATCGCGGGCCAGAACATCGCGAACCCCATCGCGACCATCCTGTCTGCCGCGATGATGCTGCGCTACAGCTTCGATTTGGCCGAGGAAGCCGACGCCATTGAAAACGCCGTGGCAAGCGTGCTTGAGGCGGGCCACCGCACGGGCGACATTGCCAAGGCCGGCGAGAAGAAGCTCACCTGCACCGAAATGGGCGACCTTATCTGCGCCGCGATCTAATTCGCCTCGCGATTTCTGCCGCTTGACCGCATTTTCGACCCCTTCACATGGAGGGGTCTTTTTATTTTGCCTGTTCAAACGTGGATTTTGTGACACATGGCCGCCATGGGGAGTATAGTAGAGGTTAGAAATCCCAGGTCACGAGGTGAATATATGTTTAAATGCGGCGATAAGGTCATCTACAAAAGCTTCGGCGTGTGCACCATCGAGCAAATGGATTACACCATGGAATCGTTCGGATCAAAGAAGAGCGACGCTCCCGCACGCAAGTATTTCGTGCTGAAGTCGGAAAGCGCGCGCGGCGGGCAAGCTTTTGTGCCCGCTGACAAGGCCGAGGAACTCATTCGCCCCGTGATCGACCGCGCCGACGCAATCAACCTGGCTCAGCAGCTCGAGAAAATTGAGCCCGAAGACTACATCGATAAGAACATGCACACCACCGACCAGCATTTTCGCGAAGAGCTGGCCCAGCACGATTGCCTGGTGACGATGCGCGTGGCACGAACGATGGAGCACCGCATTGCCGAACAGGAGGCCACGAGACACAAACCATCGGGGCTGTATGTGCGCCTGTTGGACACGGCGCGCAACCAAGTACGCGAAGAATACGCGGCATCGCTTGGCATAAGCGTGGAAGAGGCCGAGCAATACCTGCTCAAGGCCGTGGGACAAGCGTAAGTTCAGTCCGGATGGTCTATGGCATCCCATACCCAAAACGCGATTGAGAAGAAGGCCGCAGCGTTGTGAACGGGTCGAATTGCCCTACTTCGAGGACCACCCGGAAGGCATGCGCTAAGCTCCTTTTCGGCGCGGACTTCGTCGCCCGCGCGAAACCGCTTCCACCTACATAAGCAGCACGCTGGCGGCGGTCATGAGGATGAGCGCTATAACCACGCTGAGCGAAATGGCGAAACCGGCGGTTTGCGTATCGCCGTCGACCCAGATGATGTAGACCAGTCCCACCGACATGATGGGCGCCAGCAGGCACAAAATGGTGACGTTGCGCAAATCGGGCGCCATGGGAATGGCGAAATACACCAGCGCGCAAAACGCGAGCGCCACAATAAGGCGCCAGCCAAGCACCTTGCACACTTCCAATAAATGCCGTTTGTCGATGCGCCACTCGAACACCAGGCCGATCATGAACATTGCCAGGAAGCTGTTCGCTTCGGACATGGGATGAATAAGCGTGCCCAGCTGCTCGGGCACCGAAATGCCCACGAGAGACAGCGCGATAAGAACCAAGTAGCAATCGAGCGCAGGCGATTGCAGCGTGGTGCGGATGAGCGAACCCACCACGCCGCCCGTGCGCTTCTTCAAAATGAACGTGCGCACGATGGCGTACGCACCGCCCGACACCAGGATGGTGTTCCCCAAATCGAACATGCAAGCCAACACCACGCCCGTCGGACCCACGACCGACGAGATGAACGGAAGCGCGAAGCAGCCGATGTTGTACCCAAATCCCATAAGGGTGGGAATCATGCGGTCTTCGGGTTTGCGATGGCGCGTGAACAACATGGCACCGCCGAAGCCGACCACCGTGGCCGCGAACGACACAAGCGAAATAAGCAGCAGGCTAGCATCGAATTGGAAGCCGACGAACGAATACACCACCGTGCACGGCAGCGTAATGTTGAACAAAAGCCGCGAGAACACGTTTTTCGTCTCGGGCTTGATGAAGCCGGTATGGGCGCACACCGCGCCGACCACGATGATAAGCGCATACGCGCTGGCAGAAATCAGAATGTCGAACATATATGGGTAGACCTTTCCGTAAAGCGGCTCTACCCTACCACCTGCGTCGCGCGGGTGCCTGTCGACCACAAGCATTTTCACAGGTTATTATTCATGCAAGGCACAGTATTCATAAGCAACAGCAGGAAAACGGGGATGCAGAGATGGGACAGGAATGGGACAGGGGACTGTCCCCCGTCCCAGGGCTCGCCAAGCGGGACGGGGCTGCCCCACGCCCCAGAAATACCTCCCTATAAGAAAGCCGTCCCGCTCGATTGTTCGAACGGGACGGCTTTACCGAGCAGCAATGCCCGTTTAACCAAACAGCGCGAGAGGGAGGGGGACGCGCCTAGGGGTTTCGCTATTTGGAGCCAAGCATCTTGCCGACGACATAGCCCTGCGTATGGCAACGGCCCAGCGACAGGCCCGGCAGATCCATGGGATAGTCGGGGCTGCCGAAGAAGTTGCCGGCGCAGTTGCCGATGGAGTACAGGCCCTCGATGGGGTTGCCGTCCTTGTCGAGCACCTGCATCTTGCCGTTCACGTTTACGCCGTGCACGATGGTGGACAGGCGAATGTGACGATGGATGCCATAGAACGGGGCCTGCTTGATGGGCTTCAACCACTTGGCGGGCTTGCCCATATCCTCGTCAACGCCGGCCTCGACGAGCTCGTTGTAGCGAGCGACGGTCTTCACGAACGCATCCACGTCGGTCAGCCCGAGCTTCTTGCCAAGCTCTTCGATGGTGTCGGCCTTGAAGGTAGCGGCCAAGTCGGGGTACACGCCCGTCTTCTCGCCCGGCTCTTCAGGCATGTAGGCTTTGATGGCCTCGGGGTCGTACAGCTTGCCCGGCCAATCGGCGCAGTCGGTCATGTAATTGCTATCGAACACCTGCGTGTAGTAGCCGTTGTCTTCCTCGCTGGTAAGGAAGTTGCCGTTGTAGGCCATGGCAGAACGGGCCTCGTTGCAGAAACGGGTGCCGTCATTTTTCACCGTGAGGAACGGCATGTCGGCCATCGAGCCCGGGCCCGCGTCGAAGTCGTGCTGGACCTTGGAGCCGCACACGCTTTCCATGCGGCCGCCAGCCCACACCATCATCTTCTGGCCGTCGCCGGTCTTGTTGGTTTCCTTACGATCGAGGTGTGCCATATCGGGGTTGTAATAGGCCATCATCTCGTCGTCATTGGTGTAGTCGCCCGTAGCCACAACCACGCCGTTTTTCGCGTTGAACTGCACATAGTCGCTACCGTCTTTGCAGATGACGCCCACAACCTTGTCGCCGTCTTTCACCAACTGCTGCGCCGGGCAGGAATAGAAGATCTCGAGCCCGTCTTTGCCGTTGTAGTAATCGCACAAATCGCGCATGCCCGAGCCGGTGTTGTAAGGCTTGGGGCCGAAGTCGAACGCGAAATACGAAACCGGCTGCTCGTCGATGGTGGAAATGCTGGTCGTCCATTTCTTGGTGGTGTCGACGACCTGGCAGCCCGCCTCGGTCGCCTTGTCCCACAGCCAGTGCAGAGCTTCGCCCGAATTGTTCGCCCACAGCTCCAGCTGCTCGCGATGCGAACGCCATGCGCACTGCTCGGTGAGCCACGACATCACGGCCGCCTTGCCGGCAGCGCTCGTGGAAGCCTCCAGCGAGTCGCACGTGTTGCCCTGCGAAACCGCCTGGCTTTCCTTCTGAATAAGCGCGACCGACGCGCCGGCTTCGGCGGCGGCCAAGGCGCACGGAACGCCCGCAGCGCCCGCGCCGATGACGACGACGTCGAATTCTTTCGTCTCTTTCACATTGGAAATAGCCTCGGGCGCCTGGAAGAAGCTCGGCAGGCCATCGGCGTCTTTGGAAGCGGCCGCGGTGGAAGAGCCCTTCGACGAAGAGCCCGAAGGCGAGCAGCCCGCAAGCATGCCAGCGCCAGCCGCGCCCACGGCAGCGATGCCGCCGAATTTGAACAAATCACGACGAGAAAGTTCCATAGTTTCCCTCCTAGATTTCGCAAACGGCAGGGCCTTTCCCTTTTTGGCCCTTGCCGCCCGTCCCTTGCGGAACGCCTTGAAATCTACGAGGTTCGACCGCCCCGCGCATCGACCGCAGCCGAATTCATAGGGTTATTTTGACATAACCCCCCTGTATAACCCCCGCACGACGTGCGAGAATGGTCATTCGAACGCACAATCTGGGAGGGAACGTGCTGCATAGCAATTCAACGTCCGCCGAGCGGCAGGGGGCCACCGCGGAATGCCATGCCGACGAATCGAGCGAAACCGCGTCGCTGCTTTTCGGGTTCATACCCATCGTGCCTTTGGCTTTTCTGGGCCTTGGCGTATATCGCGCATGGATTGAGGTCGCCTTCGTGGGAACTTTCGTCCCCTTCCCCTTCGGCACGGCATCGGTCCGCGATTTTTTCGATTCCACGATGGTCGTGACATCCGTGCTGTGCGCCCTATTCGCCCAACGCATTGGCACGCTGGTGGGGCGCCGCAGTGTGCTTGTGGCCACTGCGGCATTGCTGGTGGCGTCGACCGCATGCGCTTTCGCTGCGTTTTGGTGGCCCCAAAGCGCAGCCTCGCTGGGCATGGCCGCAAGCGTGGTGGGCGGCATCGGCATCGCCTTCATGATTCTTATTTGGAGCGAAATCTACGGCAGCCTGAACCCGCTGCGCGTGGCGGCGTATTACTCGTTTTCCATTGTGGCGGGCGCGCTCATCATATATATGTATGAAGGCTTCAAATTCGACTGGCTCTTCGTAATGACGTCGCTTCTGCCCATCGTGGCGATTCTGTGCGCGCGAAAGGCGTTTTCTCTGCTGCCGAGCGATTCGCGCCCCCAACGCAAGCCGGCCGCCAACCTGTCGGTGCCATGGAAGGCCGTCTTGCTTATGGCGACATACGCGTTCGCCTACGGCTTGCTGGAAAACAAGTCGTACGGCGGCGGGTTCGGCCCGCATTCTTCGCCTGGCACGCTGCTCGCGGGCGCGCTCATCTTTTTGGGCGTCTGCGTGCGCGGGAAGCACTTCGATTTCGGGCTTATCTATCGCGGAGCGCTGCCCATAACCGTCGCCGCCTTCCTGCTGCTGCCGACGTTCCACATCTTCAACGAAGCCATGAGCGCGCTGTGCATTTCCGCCGGCTACACCATGCAATCGATTCTCATCATGATCATCATCGCCAGCATTTGTTACCGGTATGGCGCATCGGCCATTTGGCTGTTCGGCATCGAGCGCGGCGTGCGTCAGATTTTCATGCTGCTGGGGCGCGATACGACGCAAAGCCTGAACTCGCTCGCCCTGCCCGCCGAAAGTGCCGACTTCTTCATTAGCGCACTGGCGATTATCTCGGTGGTGGCAGCCACTATGATTTTCATGTCGGAGAAAGGCCTTTCCAGCAATTGGGGAGCCATGCTGAAGTCGCCCGAAGGCACGCTTGAGCAAGACGAGCTTCGCGAGAAAACGCCCGCCGAACGAAAACACGAACTGGCGACGCGCGTTGCCAGCGTGGCACAGCAATACGGCCTTTCGACGCGCGAAGAGGAAGTGCTGCTGCTTTTGGGGCAGAAAAAGACCGTGGGCATTATCGAGCGCGAGCTGTTCATCGCCAACGGCACGGCGAAAGCGCACGTGCGACACATCTACCAGAAGCTCGACATCCACTCGCGCCAAGAGCTCTTCGACATGCTTGGCGTGGAAACCGACACCGCCGAATAAAGAAAGCCGCCCCGCTCGGTTTCCCGAACGGGGCGGCTTGAATGGGACGGGAGACTGTCCCCCGTCCCGTCTTATTTAGTCGGTCGGCAATTCGTAGGACTGACCGGCATCGCCAGCCTGCGGGTTTTCGACCGTACAGGTGTAGCCGTTCTCGATGTCGGCATCAATGAACACCTTCGAGCCCTCCATCACGTGGCCGGCGACAATCTCGTTCGCCACGCGATCGACCACCTCGCGCTGCACCAGACGCTTCAGCGGACGCGCGCCATATACCGGGTCGAAGCCGTCAATTGCCAACGACTCGATAGCGGCCGGCGATACTTCCAGCTCGATGCGGCGATCGGCCAAACGCGCCTGCACGTCTTTGATCTGCAGGGCAACGATGCTCTCGATGTTCTCGGACGACAGCGGCTTGAACGTAATAACGTCGTCGATACGGTTCAAGAACTCGGGCCTGAACGTCGCACGCAGGTTTTCCTGCATGGCGTTCTGGAACTCCGCCATCTTCTTCGCGAAGCCGGCGGCGTCGGCCTTCATCATGTCCTCGACCAAGTCGCCCATCGTGGCACCCTTTTCCTTGGCCTCTTCCTGCGTTTCGGCCGCAAAATCGCGAATCGTCTGCGAGCCAATGTTGCTCGTCATAATGATGATTGCGTTCTTGAAGCTCACCACGCGGCCCTGGCCATCGGTCAGGCGGCCGTCATCGAGCACCTGCAGCAAGATGTTGAACACATCGGGGTGAGCCTTCTCGATCTCGTCGAGCAGAATCACGCTGTACGGGCGACGGCGCACGGCCTCGGTCAGCTGGCCGCCCTCGTCGTAGCCCACGTATCCCGGAGGGGCACCGATTAGGCGCTGCACGCTGAACTTCTCCATGTATTCAGACATATCGATGCGCACCATGGCGCGCTCGGTGTCGAACAGGTACTCGGCCAGCGCCTTGGCGAGCTCGGTTTTGCCCACGCCCGTGGGGCCCAGGAACAGGAAGCTACCAATGGGTTTGTCGGGGTCGGAAAGGCCCGCGCGATTGCGGCGAATGGCGCCGGCCACCGCGGCCACGGCCTCATCTTGGCCGACGACGCGCTTGTGCAGCTGGGTTTCCAGGTCGACGAGTTTAGCCATTTCGCCCTGCATCATCTTCGACACGGGAATGCCCGTCCATGCGCTTACGACCTCGGCGATTTCCTCATCGGAAACCTCTTCCTTCAGAATGGCGCCGTCGCCCTGCTTAGCGTTCACAGCCTCTTCGGCTTCGGCCAGCTGACGTTGCAGCTCGGGAATTTTCGCGTAGCGAATCTCGGAAGCCTTCACCAAGTCGCCTTCGCGGGTTGCCTTTTCCTCGTCAACATGCGCGGCGTCGATGTCGGCCTTCAGGGTTTGCACCTTCTCGATGACGTCTTTCTCGTTGCGCCATTCGGCCTTGCGCGCATCCAGCCATTCCTTCGACGTGGCCATTTGCTTGCGCAGCTCTTCCAGACGCTCGGCGCTGGCGGGGTCGCTTTCCTTCATAAGCGCCTGCTCTTCGATCTGCATCTGCGTGTATTTGCGCTGAGCAGCGTCAATTTCCTGCGGCATGGAGTCGATTTCGATGCGCAGGCGGCTGGCGGCCTCGTCCATAAGGTCGATGGCCTTATCGGGCAGGAAGCGGTCGGAGATATAGCGGTTCGACAGCTCAGCCGCGGCCACAATCGCCGAATCGGTGATGCGCACGCCGTGGTGAATCTCGTACTTCTCTTTCAAACCGCGCAGAATGGCGATGGTGTCTTCCACGCTGGGCTCGCCCACCAAAACCGTTTGGAAACGGCGCTCAAGAGCGGCATCCTTCTCGATGTATTTGCGGTACTCATCAAGCGTGGTGGCGCCAATGGCATGCAGCTCGCCGCGAGCCAGCGCGGGCTTCAGCATGTTGCCCGCGTCCATGGAGGAATCGCCCGTGGAACCAGCGCCCACGATAGTGTGCAGCTCATCGATGAACAGGATGATGCGGCCATTGCTCTGCTTCAC
>CALBLG010000183.1 GCA_937895975.1 uncultured Slackia sp. | reverse complement strand
AAGTTCAGGCATTCGGGGTAGGCTGCCTGGCGCTCGGTGGTCCAGTCGATGGTCGGGTCGGACATGCAGCTCACGCCCACGGGAACCGTCGCGCTCGGGTCGGACTGGGCCGCCATGGAATCGTAGTCTTTCAGGATCTCGCAGTCGGCGCCCTCGATCCACCAGTCCATGGCCTCGGCGTCGCCGTAGACGAACTTGCGCACGATGTCGTAATTTGTCATGTAGTTGCACTCGCCGAATTCCTCTTCGATGATGCTTTCGAGGTCGAGGTGCGGCAGCCCGAATTCGTCGGTCAGTTTGCCGTTCAGGTAGCAGTACTGGCTCGAGCGGCACTGGTTGCCCGCGCCCTTCTCGATGCCGATGACCTTCGCGCCCGCTTCGCATGCAGCGCGGAATGCGGCGACGCCCGAAACTCCCATGCCCACGACGGCAACGTCGCAGTCGAGCTCTTCTTCAACCATATCATCGCTGATTTCAGGAGCCTTCGCCGGCCAGGGATAATAGTCGCCCCAAGGCGACGGAGCCAAATCGCTCTTGGCCTCAGACGACGCGGCAGACGAGCTCTTCGTCGACTCGGCCTTCGGCGAGCAGCCAGCCAGGCCAGCGCCTGCGGCGCCCGCGGCCAAAATACCCGCACCCGTCAAGAAATTGCGGCGAGAAATGCCGCTTGCAGTGTTGCCCATAACGCCCTCCTCATAGGTCTTGTTTTCGAGGCGCCCAACCCTTCTATGCCGGGCGCCCCGCAAAGCAACACTGCGGAAGTTACGTCCTATCGCGGCGATTTTGAATCAACGCGTTGTTTTATTCGCCTCAACGCGTTGTATGATTTTATGCGTTTAGCCAGGTCAGAATAATATGGTAGCTGCATTCGCCTTCTTTGCCGCGCTAGCAGCCCTTCTTCGCACGGTATAATCGGCTCCCGGGAGGGGATACTATGTCAAATGCTTCTGGGGAAAGCGCGGCGCAAACGCTGCGGCCGAAACTCTTTTTTCTTGCGCCGCTTCTGTCGTCGTTCCTTCTTTTTCCGCCAAACAAGGGAATCGTCGACACCTTCGCGAGCGACCACGGACTTATAGCGTGGGTATTTTGGGGCCTTCTGCTTGCATGCGCCCTCACGGCCCTCGCATTCATAACCGCTTCCATGCGTCATCCGCATTGGAAAGCCCCATCGCATAGGGGCCTTGCGATTGCCGGCGCGCTCTATATCGCGACATACCTCGCGACGCTTGCCGCGCTCGCGTTCCCCATCGTTTCCAATCCTGCCGTGCTCTTTGCGTTCGGCCTCGTTCAAGGAATCGCCGTTTGCTTCGTCCTTATGGCTTGGGTGCAACTGTACGTCATGGACGTACGCGGCCTTTTGATCAACGGGGCAATCGTCATGGCGCTTTCCATTGCCTTGTCGTGGTTCGCCTCATGGCTGTTCCCAGTAGCGGGCATCATGTGCATGGGCGCATTTGCCGTAATCTCAGTTGCGGCGCTCATCGCGCTTTCGATATCGAATTCCCCCGAAAGCAGCCGCCCCGGCATTAACCGTCCCCAAAACGAGAACAAGCCTGAAAATTGCACGAGCCAACCGCTTCATCTGGGACACGCGCTCAAGGAATTATTGTCGATTGCGTGGATGCCCTTTGCTGGCGCGCTGCTCGGCGCCTGGATGGTGAGCTCCTACACGCTTACCATCGATGATTTCGTGGTGCACAGCGAGTTCATCGGCGGCTTGCTCGCCGCACTTATCGCTATCTTGTTCTGCATTCCGCAATACAAAACGCCATATTCTATCCTGATCGACCGAATAGCCATTCCGGCGCTTGTCGGCGCGAGCATCGTGCTCGGCAGCTTTCCCGCCGGCACAACGCCATTCTATTTGGGCGCCGCAAGCGTGTATGCGCCCATCATGTTCCTGTCGCTGTACGCCATGGCATCGCTTGTCTCCATCGTCAGAGCCGGCGAGCTGCCCCTCCCTTTCATTTTCGGCGTTTCCCTGCTCTGCATTGCGTTCGCGGAAACCGCGGGAACGGCAACTGGGCTTATCGCGGCCGACGGCAACGCCACAGGCCCGATGCAATGGACCATGGTAAGCATTCTGTTCGCCGCGATCGTCATTAATTCCGGCTACACGGCCTGGAAACAGGCGATTACGACAAACGACTCCACGCCGCTCGATGAAGGAGGCTCAGCCAAAAACCATGCCATCGACCACGCTCACGAAATAAGGCTCGCCCAAATCATCGAAGAACATAACCTCACGAAACGCGAAAGCGAAGTGCTCGATTATCTGAGCCGCGGATATGGGTCGAAGTTCATCGCCAATGCGCTGTTCATATCCGACAACACAGCACGCACGCATGTGCATAACATCTACCGCAAGCTCGGCATCAATTCTCGTGAGGAGCTTCTGTCGTTTTTCAACGAATAAAAAAGCGCCTCCCGCAGGAGGCGCTTCTGGGACAGTTGCCTCTGAGGAAACTGTCCCATTTTTTTGCGGCCGAATTACAGGCCGAGCACGGCTTTCACGTCGGCATAGACGGTGTCGACCGGACGGTCGCCGTCGACGCTCTTCAGCAGGCCTTTGCCCTTGTAGTAGTCGATCAGCGGGCTGGTGCTCTTCGCGTAGACGTCGAGACGGTTGCGAACCGTGGCCTCGTTGTCGTCATCGCGCTGGTACATCTCGCCGTCGCACTTCGGGCAGGTGGCATCGGCAACGGTGCCGATGTAGCCGCATTCCTTGCAGCAGCGGCGCTCGGTCAGACGCTTGATGATGACCTCGGCGTCGACATCGACCAGCAGCGCGCCGTCGAGCGGACGCTCCAAGCGGGCCAGCATGTCGTCGAGGGCCACAGCCTGGGCCGTGGTGCGCGGGAAGCCGTCCAGAATGAAGCCCTTCTCGCAGTCGGACTCGCGCAGGCGCTCGTCCATCAGATCGATGATCAGGCTGTCGGGAACCAGGTCGCCCGCATCCATGTAGCCCTTGGCCTTCTTGCCGAGCTCGGTCTGGTTCTTGACGGCAGCGCGCAGAATGTCGCCGGTGGAGATGTGCGGCGTGGCGAATTCCTCGACCAGCTTGGCGGCCTGCGTGCCTTTGCCGGCGCCCGGGGCGCCCAACAACACGATGTTCATTCGTAAGTCCTTTCAACTTATGCAGTGGCCACATTGTACCAAGCCCGCGCCCGCCATCGGCGAAAACCCAGACAATGCGCTTATTCCCCCGCCGAAACGCACTACGGCTTTTTCTGTCCCAAATCCCGATTTGTGACTGTGGATTTTGGTCTGGGAAGCGCGCGTCTTCCGTGT
>CALBLG010000182.1 GCA_937895975.1 uncultured Slackia sp. | reverse complement strand
TTCGGGCCCTATGATTGTGGAGCGGTTCGCGCCGGGCGAGTCGTTCGCCGAGGCCATCCCGAAAGGGATGGAAATATGCCCGGTGAACATCGTCGCGTCGCAAGACGTGCGCCTGGTGGCGATACCCGCGGCGAACGTTCGCTCCGAGGAGGGCCCGCTGTTCGAGCATCTGTCGAAAAACATCGCGGGCGAGATGAGCAAGAAAGTGGGCCGGCTCACGGCGAAGCTTTCCATGCTTTCGGAAACGCGCATTCGCCCGCGGCTGATGAAATACGTGAAAACGTTGCCCACGCGCAAAGACGGAAGCTGCATTCTGCCCGAAACGCGCCGCGATATGGCGGCCGAGATGGGCGTGCACGAGAAGGCGCTTCTGCGCGAGCTGCGCCTTCTGCAGGAAGAGGGCATTATAGAACTCGACGGCCGCAGGCTCGCTGTGCTGCGCGACGACGAGCTGTACGCGTAGAAACGACGAGAGGACCTTCGATGGACACGACCAAAACCATGCGCGAGCTGTGCGCCGACGAGCCGAAGCTCGAATCGTTTCTGCAGGGCAAGGGTTTCCCGTTCACAATCGACAATCCCATCACCGAGCTGGTGACGTTCGACGATGTGGTGCAGTTCAGAGGCCTTGACAAGCAAGCGTTTCTCGCTGAATTCGAGGCATACAAGGGCTAGGGCTTCGGCGGCCGCAGCGCCGTTTGGGCATAGTAAGCGATATATCGCCTGGCAAGAGGGCGAATTTCTTAAAAATAGGCATTAAAGGAGACGGCTGCCATGGCTGCAGTGGGGGAATTTCCATATTTCATGGGCATCGACGCGGGTTCGTCGTCGGTGAAAATGGTCGCGCTGGTGCGTCGCGATGAGGGCGATGCGCGTATTGCGTGGAAAGCATGCGAGGCCCATAAAGGGTCTATTGGCGCGTGCGCGCAGGGGCTGATTGAGCAAGCGCTTGCCGCCGGCGAGCTTGCGGGCGGCGTATGTGCGGGCGTTGTTGCCACGGGCGCGTGCTCAAACGTGGTTGTCGATGCTGCGGACGGTATTGCCGCACTCGAAGACGTTCCCGCCATGACGCTGGGCGCGAGCGTTGTGGCGCCCCGCGCGAAGAGCGTCGCGAGCATGGGTGCGCAAAATGCGTTCTTCATTGGTGATTTTGCAGAAGGCGGCGCGCCCCAGTTCGCCATGAACGAAGGGTGCGCGGCGGGCACGGGCTCGTTTTTCGAAGACCAGATGGGCCGCCTTGGCCTGAATATCGAGGATTACTCCGCCACCGTCGAGCGGGCGGGCAGCGCGCCGCGCCTTTCGGGCCGTTGCGCCGTATTCGCCAAAACCGACATCATCCACCGCCAGCAGGAAGGCGTGCCCGTCGAGGACATTCTGCTGGGGCTGTGCTTTGCCATGGTGAAAAGCTACAAGGCGACCATCGTGCGCAAATTGCCCGTTCAGGCACCTGTTTTGCTTGCGGGCGGCGTGGTGCGCAATGCGGGCGTGGTTCGCGCGATGCGCGAGGTTTTCGGCCTGGGTGAAGGCGAGCTTATCGCGAGCGAGGACGGCGTGTATGTACAGGCTGTCGGCGCCGCGTTGCATGCAATGGCGCGCGCCGACAGCGAGAGGGCTGCTGCGCAGGGCGGCAAGGACGCGGGCGGCAAGGGCGATGCGCGGTCGCGCGTCGCTGCGAACGCGGGCGCGGTGCCGTTCGACCTTCGCGCGCTGGCGGCTGCGCTTGGCGAGAGCTGCGAGAAAGAAGAGCTTCCTTGCTTGCGACCTTTGGTCGACGAGGGCTACGTCGCGGGCGCGGGATTCGAGGTGAAGCCTGCGCCGTGGCCTGTTGCCGCCGATGGGCGCACTCCGTGCGTTTTGGGCGTTGATGTGGGCTCTACCAGCACGAATTTGGTGCTTATGGATTTGGAAGGCGAGTTGCTCGACGCCCAATACCTGCGCACGCGGGGCGACGCGAAGCATGCTGTGCGCGAGGGGCTGGCGTCGCTGGCCGAGCGTTTGGGCGATAAGGTTTGCGTAGTGCATGCAGCAACCACGGGGTCGGGGCGTACGGCAATCGGGGAATTCATCGGCGCCGACGTGGTGCGCGATGAGATTACCGCTCAGGCTCGTGCCGCGGTTGCGGCCGACCCCGCCACCGATACCGTATTCGAGATAGGCGGGCAGGATTCGAAATACATCTCGTGCTCCGGCGGCAACGTGGTCGATTTCCAGATGAACAAGATTTGCGCGGCCGGCACGGGGTCGTTTGTGGAAGAGCAGGCCGCGCGCCTGGGTATTCCATTGGGCGAATACGGCCCGTTGGCGCTTTCGGCAACATCGCCGGTTGATTTGGGCGAGCGCTGCACGGTGTTCGTGGAAACGGCCATAAACGCGGCGCTTGCCAAGGGCGCGTCTTTGGCCGATGTGGCCGCGGGTCTGTGCCAATCGGTGGTGCGCAACTATCTGCACCGCGTGGTGGGCACGAAACCCGTGGGGCGGCATGTGGTGTTGCAGGGCGGCGTGGCGTACAACCCGGCCATCGTGGCGGCGTTTCGCCAGGCGCTCGGCGATGCGCTCACGGTTTCGCCGTGGTTCGCGGTATCGGGCGCGGTTGGCGCCGCGCTGCTCGCGCTCGACGCAATGCGGGCGGCGGCGGGCGAGGGCGTCGCGTCCGATGAGCTTTCGCGGGCGCGAAGCGCGTTCAAAGGTTGGGATTTGTCGGGCGCGGGACGCTCCGTGCGCGCTGCGAACGCGGTCGATGTTGAGGCCAACCGCGCATTCTTCCGCAAAACCGAGGAATTCTATTTAGAGGGGTACGACCCCGCGCGCGACCCCGCGAAAAAGACGGTTGGCGTGCCGCGCTGCCTTATGCTGCACAAACTGTTTCCCATGGTGAACGCGTTTTTCCGCCAGCTGGGGTTCAATGTGCTTCTGTCCGACGCGTCGAACGACGATACGGTGCGCCGCGCGCAGGAATACGCGCAGGGCGAGACATGCTATCCGGTGAAGTTGGTGTACGGGCACGTGTCGCAGCTGGTCGACGCGGACGTCGACTACGTATTCATGCCGTCGATGCATACCATTCGCCATATCAAGAGCAAGGTGCGACACAACTATGCCTGTCCGTATATGCAGGTGGCGCCGCGGTTGGTGGCCGACGCGTTCGATTTCGAGGGGCGCGGCATCGAGCTTATCAGCCCGCTGATGGATATGGATTTCGGCCAGCAGGCGTTGGCGACCGCCCTTCTTGGCGTGGGCGCAGACCTGGGTTTTTCTCCGCAAGAAAGCGCGAAGGCGATGCTGGCGGGCGGCTTCGCCGTGCAGGAATTCACGCGAAAGACCGAAGAGCAGGGCGAGCGGCTTTTGGCGAGCCTCGAGCCCAGCGAGCGCGTGTTGGTGATTATCACGCGCCAATACGGCATTTCCGACCCGGCGCTGAACATGGGCATTCCCGACGCGCTGCTCGACCGCGGGCAGAAGGTGATCACGGTAAGCCATCTTCATGCGCACGACTTGGACATATCGGCCGACCATCCCGACATGTATTGGCCGTTCGGCCAGCACATGCTTTCGGGCGCGAAGCTGGTGCGCCGCGACCCGCGCCTGTTCGCGGTGTATCTGACCAACCACGGCTGCGGGCCCGACACCATGGTGAGCCACCTGTTCGCCGAGGAAATGGGCGACAAACCGTATTTGCAGATCGAGATGGATGAGCACTTCTCACAGGTGGGCGTTATCACGCGCATCGAGGCGTTCTTGAATTCCATCGACCATTGGCAGGGCAAAGACGAGCGAGCGTTGCCTTACGCGCTGCACCCGCGCGGGCTGAACATGGGCGCCGCAAGGCTGGGCGAGGCGTGCATACTGCCGCAAATCGGCGTGTTCGGCCAGGTGTCGGGCGCGTGGCTGCGAGGGCATGGGCTTGACGTGGTGCCTGTGCGCCACACGCCCGAGTCGTTCAAGCTGGGTCAGAGCGAGCTTTCGTCGAAGGAATACTACAGTTTCACCAGCTTGCTGGGCATGTCGCTTGCGGCGGCGCAATCGGCGCAAGCGGCGACGGATGAGCGCTCGATCGTGGCGGGCGGCGAGGCGGGCGGGGCCGGAGGCTGTCTGCCCGCGCGTCGCCGCCCGCGGCTGCTTCTTCCCTCGTCGGTCGGCTCCGATGCCGATGGCCAGTACGTGCGCACAATTCGCAGCGTTCTGGACGCGAAGGGCTTTGCGGGCGTGGGCATCTGCGCGCCGAAGCTCGAGCGCCTGCCGTGGGAGGTGTCCGACGCGCGCGGGCTGTTCTGCGCGCTGATCGCGGGCGATATCGCGTATGCCGCCGCGCCGGTTGTGCGCGGGGAGCTGGTTCGCGATGCCGCCGCCGCTGCGGAAAAGGGCGCGCTCGACGAGGGGTTTCTGGTTGACCTGGCTTCGCGCGCTGCCAGATCGCGGGGAGGCGTCTCGCCGAAGGCGACGCTGGCGCTTTCGGGCGAGTGGCAGTGCGTGTTCGATGACGCCCTGGTCGGCGGTGCGTGGCGCAGGC
>CALBLG010000181.1 GCA_937895975.1 uncultured Slackia sp. | reverse complement strand
CGAAGGCGAAAAGCCGCGCGAACAGCATGCCCTCCCTTCGCCGTCAAGCCCAGTGGCTCGTGCACCGAAAAGATGTCACGGCCCCACAGCCGATGCGCCACGCCAGCACATCCACGAACTGCCGAGGAATCGCGCGCTACTCGCCTGCCGGCGGGTTTTCCTGGTTGCGACGGTCGTCCCAGGTAACTTCCCGATTTTGATAGTAGTCGGGCGCGTCGTTGCCCGAAGCGCTGATGGGATCTTGCCCGGTAAGCGTGTCGGCGATGTCTTGCACGAACTTCATCAGAAGGCTCGTTTGGTTCTCGTCGTCGGCGTCGAAGTCCATGGCGAACTCGACCGCGCCGCCCACGATGTTGTCGATGCATTCGGGGTCGTCGCCGTCGAGCCAAATGACCACCGTGTATTTGTCGACGTAGCCTACCTTGAAGTCGTCGTTGGCGATATCGCACACCACCTCGTCGCTCTCGAAATTCGCGTCGGCGCCCGCCTCGATGCCACCGTCGGCCGCCGCCGCCGCATACGTGGTGGGCTCGCCGTTGCGCCACACGCGCACGCGAGCGGCCTTTTCCACGCCCTTCGACGCGCTGGCGATTTTCAGCTTGGCGCTGTAATGCAAATCTTCCTTGCCCGCATTGCGAATATAGAACGTGTACGCCACGTAGTTCTTGCCGTTGTGGCTGCCGTCGACCTCGTCCAGGTCGCTCGGCAGGTCTTCGGCGGCGATATTCGTGCCGTTGCTCACCGCTTCGGCCGCAAGGCGCGCCGTCGCGCCCTGGAATTCGGCGTTGTCGGCAATCGCCACGCCATGGCGGAACAGCTCCAGACGGTTCAAGTTGATGGTGAAATTGCCCATGTTCTCTTGCATGAACGACAGCGAGAACAGCACGCCCAGCACAAGCGCCAGGCACAGCAGCACCTTTTGCAACGTGCCCATGCGCAGCAGCGCCGCGCCAATGCGATGCATGCGGCGCTTCGGCAGGTACATGGAGACGATGGCCTCGGGGTCGACGTCCTCGCCCGCCTCGCCGAGCGCCTCTTGCAGCTCTTCGATGCGCACGACGCCCTTCTTAGTCGCGCGCTTCTTGCCGAAGCGGGGCTTTTTGGCCGCCGACTTCGCGGCGCGCCCCGCGCGCGAACCGCGGTATTCGCCGGCCGCGTCGACGGGTTTCATGCCGGCGAGCTCGGAGGCTTCCGCGGGCTCAGGCCCAGGCATTTCCGCGGGCTCGGATTCGACGCCTGCCGCGATAGCGGGTTCGGGCTCGGCCGCTTCCGCACGGGCTTCGCCTTGGGCGGGCGTTTGGGCAACGGCGTCCTGGGCAGCCGAGCTAGCCACCTCGGGCGTTTCATCGGTATGTTTCTTGAACAGTGCCATGGCCGCTAAATCTTATACTTCGCGCGCACGTAGCCCATGTACTCTTTCACGGCCTCGCGCTCCAAATCGTCGGCGTAGCGAAACTGCAGGCCGCACACGTTGCGGTACAGGCTGCCTTTCGGCGCCTGGCGCATCCAGCACACGATGCCGAGTTGGACGGGCAGCTCGTGGCGCTCGCCCTGCACGCGCACCGACGGCAGCTGCACCTGCAGCGCCTCGCCCACGTCGGGGAAATCGTTCAAATACATTGCCAAGCCGCCGGCCGAGAGGTCGATGGTCATGCCGTCTTCGGTTTCGTCGGAATCGTCGTTGTCGCGCTGGTATTCCAGACGCATGGACACCTTGAAGCGCTCGTCGCGGCGCTTGAAGAATGTGCGCTGCTCGGCCACCTGGCGCATTTTCCAATACGTGCGAATGCCGGCCTTCACCACTTCTTCGGGGTAACCCGCCAAAACGAACGTGTTCTCGCCCACGCCGTATTGCATGAGGAACTTCTGGTTCTCGTCCAAAAGCAGAGGCTTGCCCGCGAGCATGGGCACGCTGATCAGGAAATACGCATCGTCGACGGCCTCTTTGTACGTGGCCATCATGTTGAACTCGGTTTTCTGGCCCATGGGCACGTCGAATGCCATTTGCAGCTTGGTTCCCGGCTTTATTTGCAGCTCTGCCATGCGGCCCCTTCCAAAATTCGCGTATGCATCGGGGCGCGCCCCGGAGTTTTCGTAGTCGCAGCTATTATATAGGTCGCGCACAGCGTCGCCTCCGAAAAGAAGCGCGACCGCGAACCAAACGGATCATCCAAGCTGGGTCAAAGGGACAGTCCCCTTGACCCAGTTGAGCCGTACTCGGAACTCTTCAAATCTGGGTCAAAGGGACTGTCCCTTTGACCCAGCCGCCGCTCTAGAACAGCTTCGAAATTTCAAGGGGTTGCTTGGCGGCGCGAATGATGTCTTCGTTGCCGAACACGCACACGGCGCCCTCGTCGGCCACCTTGCGCAGCACCGGCGCGCACGCGCGAATGGCCGCAGGCGTGGCGGCGAGCTTTTCGTCGCGCAGCTTCTCGCGCCAATCGGCCGCGCGGCCGCACAGGAAGGCGCCATCTTCGCGGCGGGCGATGGCGCGCGGCTTTGCCGGCGCGTCGTGCGCGGCCACCGTGGCCACGATGTAGCCTTCCATCTCGTCGCTGGCAGGTTCGAACGCCGCCAGCCAATCGGCCGCTGCGTCGAAGCGCGCCAGCGTGCCGTCGACGCCTGGGTCGCGGTACGAATAGAAGCGCGCGAAACCTTCCTCGCCGCGGCGGAAGCCCACGCCATAGGCGCCGCCCTTCACGCGCACCTCGTTCCACAGATAGTCGAACGAAAGCGCGTTGGCGATGACCGACCACACGCCCGAGTGGGCCACCACGTCCAGCGTGGGCGCGCCCTTGGCCGAATAGCTCACGTCGCACGGCACGATGAACGCCTCGTTGCGCTGCTGCGGCTGCGGAATGGTCAGGCCGCAGCCCTTCGCGGGCAGCACGTCGCCCGCGGCGGCGCGGTTGTCGCGGGCGAGGCCCATGTCGCCCGCAGCGGCCCAAAACGCGTCGCATTCGTCGGCCGAGCCCGTGAAGCTCGCAAGCGTCGGCGAGCTGAACACGGCCGCGCGCACCTGCTCGAGCTTGGCCGCCAACGCGTCGAAGCGCTCGTCGTAGTGGTCGATGAGGTCTTTCAAGAACAGGTAGAAGCCCACGCCCGCAAGCTTATCGCGCAGCACCCCCGCGCGGAAATACGACGCCGCCAGGCGGTTCGTCGCGCTGGTATGGCCCTCGTTCGCGAACATCTGCTCCATGCCGATGCGACGCTGCACCAGCACGTCCAGAATCTTCTGCTTCGCCGTGAACTGGGTAGATTCCCACACTTCGCGCGGGATGCTAGCAAGATATCCAGCTAGTTCGCTAGTTGCACTCGCGGCAAGCGTGACGCGCAGCGATACGCGGTCGGGCTCGCCCGGCGCCACGTACGTGTCGGCGAAAAAGCGCATGGATCCAAGATGCTGGCGCATGTACACGTCCAGCTCGGCCGCCGTGTGCTTGGCGGTGTCGAGCTTGTTCAGCAGCATGCACAACACGGTGACGTACGGCACGTCGTCGAACGACAGGCCGTTCGCGTCGAAATACAAGTACAGGTAGTTGATGTGACGGCTGGGCAGCTCGTGGCGCAGGCACGGCAGCGGCAGCGCGGCGTCGAGCTTCGCAGCCGGGTCGGGCTTCGCGGCGCCGATGTCGGCCACCGTCAGGCGCGGCAGCGTGGCCAGAGCCTCGGGCGTGTCAGGTGCTTCCTGCATGGCGCGCAGCGCGGCCACGTCGTCGCGGATGACCTGTTTGTCGGCATCGGTCAGGCTCGCCAGCTTTTCGGCCAGCTCGCGTTCCTCCTCGCCTTCGCCGTCGTCATCAGTCGGCTGAATCTCGAGCAGCGCCTTGTGGTTCGACTTCACGATGAGTTCATCCAGCACGCGCTCGAAATAGCCGTCGGCCAGCCCCTCGCGCATGTGCGCGAGCGCGTCCTCGTAGCGCAGGTACCTGGTGGCCATGTCGTCGCCGTACAGCCAGCCCGAAAGCGCGTTCATGGCAAGCACCACGCCGTCGGCCATGCCGCGGTCGCGTTCGCGCAGCTCAAACGACAGCTGCGCCAGCGACGCCTCCAGCAGGTCGCGCGGGATGCCGTCGCGCACAAGGCGCGCCGCCTCGCCCTCGACGATTTCCATGAAGCGCCGCTTCGCTCCCGGCTCGGCGTTCTTCAACTCAAACAGCGCCACGGGCATGGCCTGCGAATCCATGAGAAACGCCGTCGCGTCACCGCCGATGCCCGCGTCGAGCACCGCGCGCTTGATGGGCGATTCGTTGCCGCCCATCAGCGCGTCCAGCAGCACGTCGACGGCCAGCACGCGCTCGAATTCGCGCGCGTCGCCGATGGCATAGCCCAGGCCCACGCAGGCGTTTTCGGGCGCGGTGGCCATGGGGATCACCGCATCGAGCGACACGTGCGGCCCGCAAACGCCCATCGGGTTGGGCGCCGCCGGCGTGCGCGGCGCGCAATCGGCCGCAGAAAGGTAGCGCGCGTCGAGGAAGCCCAGCATGCGCTCGGCGTCGACGTCGCCATACAGCACGATGTAGGAGTTGTCCAGGCGATAGTGACGCGCGTGCGTGTCAAGGTAGCCCTCGTAGGTCAGCGTGGGAATGCTGCGCGGGTGCCCGCCCGATTCGAACGCGTAGCACGTGCCCGGGAACAGCTCGGTGTTCATGCCGCGATACAGCACGCTTTCGGGGTCTGACAGCGCGCCCTTCATCTCGTTGAATACCACGCCGTTGTAGCGCAGGCGCTCGGCCGCGGGGACTTCGCCGTCGCCAGCCGCGGCCTGGCCCGGCTCGTCGAGCTCGTAGTGCCAGCCTTCTTGCTCGAACACCGCGCGCTTGTGGTAGATGGCGGGGTGCAGCACGGCGTCCATGTACACGTCAGCCAGGTTTTCCAGGTCTTGGTCGTTGGTGCTGGCCACGGGGTACATGGTTTTGTCGGGGAACGTGAGCGCATTCAGAAACGTCTGCATCGAGGTTTTCAGCAAGTTGACGAATGGCTCTTTCACCGGGAATTTGTCGGAGCCGCACAACACGGAATGCTCCAAGATATGGAACACGCCCGTGTCGTCGACCGGCGGCGTTTTGAACGAGATCGAAAACGCCTTATTCTCGTCGGCGTTGTGCAAAAACAGCAGGCGGGCGCCGCTTTTGCCGTGGCGCATCACGATGGCGTCGCCGTCGATTTCAGGCAGCGGTTCCACCGATTCGACCGCGAAGCCGTTCACCGCAGCGGCCTCTTCCACCAGAGATTCATCGAAAAACAGGGCTTGTGCGCCCTTGGATTGTTCGTCCATGGAGGTTCCTTTCGCGAACGCGCCGGCCATGCGGCCAGCGCAGGCGCGCACGCGCGCCTAGGGTATCGTTCGCGAGTGTAGCACAAGGAGGTGCACCCGCTTCGAGCTTGAGGGAACTGGAGACTTGTCGAATCGGACTTGAACGAGCGCCTCAAAACCGGCCGCATACATTAAAAAGTGGCTTTTTGGCAAAATATCTCGGTTTTGGGGCGGAAAACTCGCCCCCTACGTGCCCCCGCGCGGCAAAAAAGCGCATTTAGGGCAAATTGTCCCTGTCTTATACCATCAAATGACATAAATATGAGGGACAATTCAAGGAAAAATAGGCTACCGCGCCGTAGAACGGCCCCAAAACCACATTATTGTGCCAAAAAAGAGCTTTTTCGCAGATATGGACGCTGGAAAGCGCTATTGAGGCCGGTTGCCCTTCGTACCTGCGGCGAATGTGTGGAAGGCGAAAGCCGCGCGCGACCACTGGCGCGGGCAAACGAAGTTTGAGCCTCCCACGCATTCGCCGCAGGCGCGCAGGGCTGGCGGAATCAATCAGCGTCCTGGGCTACGCCTTCAATATCGTACGCACGGCTTCGGGATCGACTTCGGCCAGCGGGCGCAGCGGCTCTGGTGCGGCTTCGACGTTGCCGATGTGCTTTTCCCACAGATTCACATCGTGCCAACTGCCCAATTTGTAGCTGGCCGCGCGCAGCGTGCCCACGTGCTCGAAGCCCATTTTCTGGTGCAGATGGTCGCTTTTCGGGTTGGGGCACACCACTTTGCCGACAACCGTGCGCACGCCCTGCAGCGCGAGCAGGTCGAACAGCTTGCCGTAGATGGCGCGACCAAGGCCGCGGCCGCGGTGGTCGGTGGAGAAGTAGACCGAAAGTTCGGCGGCCCACGCGTATGCCGCGCGGCTGAACAGGCGACTTCCGTAGGCGTAACCCACAGGGCGGCCGTCCTCCTCGCACACTATATAGGGGTACACGCCGTCGCGGTCGACGATGCGCTGGCGAAATTCCTCGACGCTCGGCACTTCGGTTTCGTTGGTGACCGTGGTAGCGATGTAAGGCTCGTATATTTTCAGCAGCGCTTCGGCGTCGTCGGGCGTTGCAAGACGAAAAGTATGCACTGGTTCGTTCATTATGCGGCTTTCTATGCACATTTCAGTATATTTATGCAGTTGCTGCAGCGTACTGCGTTGCGAACGAGTTAACAAGGGGCAAATGCGCCCATCTGCGCAAACAACGCAATTCGAGCAGGCGCGAACGCCGCGAGAACGGCGGCGAAGGCCAGAAGGCGCTGGCAGAGCTCAGGCGGGAAGCAAAGCCGCGAGGAAGAAAGGCAACCAAACGATATCAAATGACGCCGAAGGCGAAGCGCGCGCACGCCAGATGGTACGATTTCGCCTGTTCGATATCGACACGCGACTCGCAATGTCTCGAATTTGCCGTTGTGACCATAAAAATTGCGGCATTTTCGGAAAACCCCGCATGCGTCGAAGCATAAACCCAGGTCAGCTTTTTGGAATGCACAAACGGGAGCGCTTGAGCCGCAAAAGTCATAGTCACAAATCGAAATTTGGGGCAGAAAAGAGGATCGCATGGATATCAAGGTCGTCGACGAGAACCGCTCCCCCGTCGAAATTGAGGTTTCGCTGTCGGCGGAAGAGGCCGGCGTGCTGGCGCGCGGCGCCTGGATTCGCATGGCACGCGTGCTGAAAACCGACGACGCGCACGTGCGCGAGAAAGTCGCCGCCATGTTCACGCGTCGCGAGAAGGCGCAGGCGCTCGCGGGCATCGTGATGGCAAACGCCGCACAGCAGGCCTTCGATACGCTCGGCGTCGCGTTTCTGCTCACGCCGCAATTCACGCTGCCTGACGAATGGGACGAGCAAGAGGCCGTCACGTTCACCACGCGGGCCTTCCCCGTTCCCGACATGAATCTGGACCTGGAAACGCCCATCGAGCGTGCCGACGGCGAGGCGGCCGAGCAAGCTGCGCGCCGGGCGTTGCGCCAGCGCCTGCA
Source organism: uncultured Slackia sp. (assembly GCA_937895975.1). Taxonomy (GTDB): domain Bacteria; phylum Actinomycetota; class Coriobacteriia; order Coriobacteriales; family Eggerthellaceae; genus Slackia. The sequence goes on along the minus strand of CALBLG010000181.1, from coordinate 2,493 downwards.
TGGCGCCATGCCCGCCGCGCTGCTCGAAGCCGCAACCAAAGAGCGCCGCGAAGCATTTCGCAGCGAACTTGCGGCGGCCGGACAAACCTATCGCGAATACCGCATCGAAAATGGCGTGAAGCCTGCCGAGGTCGAAGCGAGGCTTGAAAGCGAGGCGCGCGAGAAGCTCGAGGAAGACATCGCGCTCGACCTGATGTTTTTGCGCAAAAATCTCGAAGCGACCGACGCGGACGAGTTCGAGGCGCTTTCGTCGCTCAAACCCGGCAGCGAGCAAGAGCTGAAGCGCGAGTTCCTGGAGACGGGGCATGCGTGCCTGCTGCGCCAAGAGGCGCGCCGCCGGGCTGCCGTTCGCTGGACGGTCGAGAATTTGGTTGCGTAAGCGCGACGGCACTAGCGCGCCCTGGCAGGAATGGCCGCCATTCAGTCTTTTTGCAAGGGCGCGCACCGCTAAATCGGCAATGCCCACATTACCAATTTTTCCCGACCTGGCATTATGCCGACCTGATGCCGAAATCGCCCGCCGCAGGGAGCTGAATGGCGGCCATTCCTGCCAAATATCGCGCGCCGATTCGCAATATGACTGAATGAACGCAATTCCTGCCACTCCGAGGCAGAGATGATGGCTTCCCGCACACGACTTGCTCGGCAGCATCTTTCTTGACGGCCATTTGTTCCACGGCAGTCTTTTCGGGGCGCCTTTTCGACCATAACGCACCCCTTTTCATTCTTGGCACCGAGCGCCACCGACTAATCGCAACATCGGCACCGCACTCGCAATGCGTTGAATGCTCTGAGCATTTGCCGCATTGCCGCGCCCCGCACGCAAAGAAGCCCGCTTTCGCGGGCCTCTTCCAAATTCGCTATTATGGCAATGGGGTCGCCTCGGTTTACGCGTTCAGGATTTCTTGCACCTTCGCCTGGTCGAGTTCGGTGATGGGAACCACGGGTTCGGGCGCGCACGAGAAATCGCCGATTTCCTTTTCCCAATGGTTGATGGAGCGCCATTCGCCGTTTTTGAAGCCGACATTTTCCAGCGTGGCCATGAGCTTGAACCCCATGGCATTATGCAGCTTGTCGCTGGCCGGGTTGGGGTAGGTCACCTTGCCGTGCACCGTGCGAATGCCCTGCAGCTTCAGCAGCGCGATCAGCTTGTCGTAAATCTTGCGGCCCATGCCGCGACCGCGGTGGTCGGGCGCGAAGTACACGGAAAGCTCTACCGCCCACGCATAGGCGGCGCGCTCGTACAGGCGGCTGGCATAGGCGTAGCCCACCGGCACGCCGTCTTGCTCGCACACGATGTAGGGATACATGCCGATGCGGTCGATAATGCGCTGGCGGAATTCCTCGACCGTGGGCGCCACGTATTCGAACGTGACCGTGGTTTCGACATAGGGGGCGTAAATCGCCTGGAGCGCCTCGGCGTCGTCGGGCGTGGCAAGGCGGAACGTGAAAACGGGTTCGAGCTCGGACATCGCGATCCTTTCAAGAAAATGGCGAATGAAATGGGTGCACATCGTGCAGACGCGAGCGAACGCGAAACGAGTCGGACGCATCTTGGAAGGCAATGGCGCCCTCGCCACAGCCACAAGATGCGTCCGACTCGCGGTTCTGAAAAAATTGCGCCAGCAAAGTATAGTCTCGCGGGAGGGCTCGCATGGCGTCAATTTTTACCGTTTGGAAAATGTTGACAAAAACGTGGCGCACTATGCCCAGATGAACGCAGAAGGCGGCGCGGCCCCGGGAAAGCGCGCCGCCCGAGGTCGCTCCCGCCTAAGGCCCGCTATTTCACGTGTTCGCGAATCCAATCGCAAATGATGTCGGCGATCTGGTGGCTGTTGTCCTCGAGCATCATGGCGTGCGTATTGCCGTGGATGCCGATTTTCGGCAGCTCGAGCCACGTGCTGTCTCCGCCCAGTTCGAGCACGCGCTGGTGCAGCTTGCGCATGCTGCCCTCCCACGCGAACGCGCCAGGCCATTTGTAGCCGTCGATGCAATACTCGTCGCCCAGGAAGTCGCCGTAGACGAACAAAAACGGGATATTCGCAAACGCCGACACGTCAACCTGATCGACGTCGAGGTTCGACGAGCTTTCCACCATGATGACGCCGCGCACGTTTTCGGGATGCTTCAGCGCGGCCTCCAGCGAGAACAGCCCGCCTTGGCTGTGCGCCAGCACCACCATGCCTTCGGTCATATGCGCGAAATACTCGTCGTAGGCGGCCTGCGACATATCGCGCGACGTGGTCCAGCGCGGCACATGCTGCTTCATGAACTGGTCGTATTTGCCGTAGTCGAAGCGGCTTCCCTCAAACGGCACACCCGGCTTGGGGCCCAGTCGATACGTGGTCCAACGCTCGGCGTAGCTGTTGAAGCACGGCGCGCCGTCGTTGACTTCGGGGAATTGCGCCCAGCTGGAGCGGCCGCGCTCCACGCCGTCGGACACGTTCACGTTGAAGCCGTTCTGCAAAAAGCGCCATTCCCAGCCCGGGCGCC
>CALBLG010000180.1 GCA_937895975.1 uncultured Slackia sp. | reverse complement strand
GATGACGGGGCACTTGGCGTACTTGGCCAGGTTCACGACGTCCTTGTGACGGTCGACGCGGGCCATCAGGATATCGACCAGGCTGCCCATAACACGGCCGGAGTCTTCGATGGACTCATGGCCGCCCAGCTGAATGGTGCCCGGGCCGTAGAACTGGGCATGGCCGCCCAGGTCGGTCATAGCGGTTTCAAAGGAGATGCGGGTACGAGTAGAGACCTGCTGGAAGATCATGCCGAGTGTCTTGTTCTTCAGAATCAAGGGATAACGGCCAGCCTTCTTCATAGCCTTCATGGAGCGAGCGAGCTCGATCATGTCGAGAAGCTCTTCTTTGGTGAAGTCGTTAGTATCGATGTAATCCTTCACTGCCATGTTTTCCTCCTTGGTGAGGGTTTGTTTTCCGATGCCCAACTCCCTTCGGGCACCGCTGACAGCTTGAACTATGGCGCGCCGCATACGGGTTTAGAAGACAGAAGCGAGTTCAGATGGTTGCATGCCGGGTCTATAGAACGTTAAACCTGCAATTTACCCAGGTAAAGCTGCATTTTGCAGAAAACTGAATATTCATTTCCCAATACCATATAAACTCAATTAAACCCCGCCCAACCTTGCACTGGGGAAAATTTCTTCCATAACCAACCGACGAGGTATTAAGATAAACCCATAAGAAATACCGTTCATGGTTTGATTTGAAAGAGGGACTGGCTTGGAAGCGGCTTTTTCTTCCTACACGATCATCGTCATGTTTATCTGCGCGGTAGCATCGGCGGCGGCGGCCGGCTCATACGCCATCACACGCAACCGCCTTTACATGTATGTCGCGGCGGCATTCTTCCTGTATTTCTTCGACCTGTCGTTCATCTTCCAAACCGAGTATCTCAACCACGGGTCGGCCATCACGATTGAGGGGCTCTACGACATCCAAGACCCCTACCTCAAAGCGCTCATCGCCGGCGGCATTCTAGAATCGCTGTGGCTTGCCATTTGCACATACATGGGGCGCGAGAACCTTGCATTGAAAATGATTCCTGGGGCGGTTTTCGTCGCCATCGACTTCCTTATCGCATGCCTCATGGACGAAAGTCCGCTGAAGCAATGGCTGTTCTATTCCACGCGCGAGCTGTTCCTTGTATGGTGTCTCGGCTATCTTGGATGGCTCGCAAAGTCGAAGAAGACTTCGATGGGCACGCATGCGCTCGTGAAGCATCAGAAAACTGTGATCGTCGTCGCTGCCATACTGGTGTGCTGCATCGTTGCCGAAAACACACTCGTCATTTTGGTATGGCAGCCTTCGCAGGAAATGATGGAATCAATGCTGCCCATCTATATTTCAGAACGCAACTTCTCGGAAAACATCCTGGTAATCATCCTGGCCGTGCTCACCATGCGCCATACACTCGAGATGTTCCGCCTGCGCCACGACGAGCCGCCCAAGCCTAAGGCCAGCGACCAAGAGCGCTACGTGGCGTCGAACCTGAAGCTGTTCTGCGAGAAATACGCGCTCACCGCCCGCGAGCGCGACGTGCTGCGCGCCATAATCGACGGCAAAGACAACCAGAACATCGCCAGCGAAATGCACCTGGCGCTGGGCACCGTGAAAAGCCACACCCACAACATTTTCAAGAAAACAGGCACGAAAACCCGCCAAGAGCTGCTGCAACAGTTCTGGAAGAATTGAGCCTGTTAAACGCTCTGGGCATTCAACGCGTTCAACGCGCGGCGCTTACTTCAGAATCAGAATCACGCCGATGACCGACAGCAACACGTAGGTCACTTTCACGAACGTCGCTTGGCTGATGCGCTTTTGCAGCTTATTGCCCAGCCACGTGGCCACCAGCAACAGCGGAATGGCAATGGCCACCATCATCAGGCAGTCGGGCGTGAAATGCCCTTGCGTGAATTGCAGCGCCGCGTACACGAAATTCAGAACCATCCAAATGCACGAAAGCGTGGCGCGGAACTGGTTTTTATCTTGCAGGCGCTGCAGCGCGTAAATCGCCAGAATGGCGCCGCCCGACACGAACATGCCTTGGATAAGGCCCGCGAGCACCAGCAGCACCGCTAGCAGCCATTTCGGCATGAAGCGCTGCTTTTTAAGCACCAGCCCGCGCACGCCCACCACAACCACAACGGCGCCGTAGATTTTCGACAGAATGTCGAGCGGCAACACGGTGTCGAGCCAAATGCCCACGAACATGAACGGCGTCATGCCGATAAGCATAATGGCCAGCTCGCGCCAATTGATGTCTTTCCAATTTTGGATGGCAATAAGCCCGCAGCCGATCATGCCCGTGGCATTCAACATGGCGACGCTTTCCGTCATGCCGACGGTCGACATACCCGCAGGCATCGCGATGATATTGCCAGCGAAGCCCGTAATCGCCTGAATAGTATAGGCGATGAAGAAGATTCCCAAAAATACCGCGCGGCCGAACATCCTGGCCCTTTCTGTATCATCTCACGCCGTCGATTCTTTTCGGCCCCCCGCTTCCGCTTCGGTCAAGTCCCGACTCGCACGAACAGCACATTAAGTGCTGTTCGGCTCGTGCGGAATCTATCGGAATCGGAGGCCGAAAAGAATCGACTAGCAGTTACGTCAACGTAGCCCCATTGGCTTGGTTTACATCATAAGGGACGCCTGGAACGTTGTCCCGTTGATGCAAGCCAAGCCAATGGGGCGACCGACCTTCTATGCATCCTCGTTATGCCGTTCGCAGTTGCGGGAGTGTAAACAATGCATTCCGTACGCCTGCGAGGCACTATCGTGCGATAAAGTATATACAGCAAAACAACGCCGCGGCTTGCCACACCGCGCATTTTCGCCAAACGAAACGAACCACCAGAGGGAGTGCGCCCATGCGCCCTTACCAAATTTCAGTGTGCGGAGACTCCGCCATCAATATCGTCGTTGCCAACGCCATCTCGCCCGAGGCAAGCGCGCTTGTGCGCAATGCCGCCGCGCGCATCCAGGCGGCGGGCATCGCCGGCATCGAGGACATCGTGCCCACATTTTGCGCCGTGATGGTGGCCTACAACCCTGAAATCATCTCGTACGAAGAGCTCGTTTCAGCCGTGCATGCCAATCTCGATGGCCTTTCCGCCCAGGGCGCTGCAGCCGGCAAGACCATCGTCATTCCCGTATGCTATGGCGGCGAATACGGCCCCGACCTACAGCATGTCGCCGAATTCCACGATATGTCATCCGAAGAGGTAATCCAGCGCCACACCGAGCCGACCTATCTCATCGCCATGCTGGGCTTTTTGCCCGGCTTCGCCTATTTAAGCGGCCTCGACCCAAAGTTGGAAACCCCACGTTTGGAAGTGCCGCGCGTGCGCATAGAGGCAGGCGCCGTGGGCATCGGCGGCGCGCAGACGGGCATCTATCCACTGCCTTCCCCCGGCGGCTGGCAAATCATCGGCCGCAGCCCCCTTCGGCCCTACGATGCTGAACGCACGCCTGCTTTTTTGTATGCGGCGGGCGATTCCATCAAATTCGAAGCGATAACCGCCGACGAATACCAGGCCATTGAAGCCGCGATTACCGCCGGCACCTACAAATACCGCGTGAAGGAGGCGAATTAAATGGCGAAATTCACCGTATGCGTGCCCGGACTGCTCACCACCGTGCAAGATCGCGGCCGCATGGGATACGCCGCCAGCGGCTTCTCGCCGTCGGGCGTCATGGACCGCCGCGCCTTCGCGCTGGGCAACCTGCTGGTAGGCAACGCCGCCAACGCTCCCGCGCTGGAATTCGCCTATGCCGGCCCCACCCTGGAATTCGAGAGCGACGCCGTGGTGGCCATCACGGGCGGCGACTTCAACCCGCGCCTCGATGAAGAGCGCGCGCCCATGTATCAGGCGTTCGTTGTGCGTGCGGGCCAGCGCCTGTCCATGCCAGCGGCCGAACGCGGCGTGTACGGTTATCTGGCCATCGCGAACGGCGGCATCGATGTGCCTCGCGTCATGGGAAGCGCATCGACGAATCTCAAATGCGGCCTTGGCGGTTTCGAGGGGCGCCGCCTCGCATTCGGCGACCGAGTGTCTTTTCACGACACTACGCCGAACCCCTACTACGACTTCGGGCCGAACCATTACCGCAACGATCCGTTCTACCATTTCGAATACCTCACGCAGGAGATTCGCGTGGTGCCGGGGCCGCAATCGGATTTGTTCACCAGCCGCGGCATAGACACGTTCTACCAAGGAAGCTACCAAGTAAGCCCGCAAACCGACCGCATGGGCTGCCGCCTGGATGGCCCACAGATCGAATCGACCCATGGCTCGGACATCATTTCCGACGGCATCGCGTTGGGCTCCATCCAAATCCCAGCCCAGGGCACGCCTATCGTGATGCTCGCCGACCGCCAAACCACCGGCGGCTACGCGAAAATCGCCACCGTGGCCAGCGTCGACATTCCGCTGCTCGTGCAGCGCGAGACGAAGCAATACGTGCACTTCAAGCCCATCTCGGTCATCGAGGCACAACGGCTGCTTGTGGCCGAGCGTGAATACTACCGCAGCGTGCGCGCGAACGCCCGCGGGCGGCTGACGCTCGAAATGCCAAGCATCGAGCCGAACGACCACGCAGGCGAACCCACCATGCCAGCGGTCGAATAGGGCGAAGAACGCGACGAAAAAACGCTGCCACAGCGTACGATGTGGCACGAGCCGCACCGAGCAAAGCGGCAGAAAGCGAGGAATCAATCATGGCAGATCAGCTCACTATCGCCGACATTCCCGCAGGCATCACCCCGCGGGAAATGCGCCACATCATTCGCGAGGGACGCTTCACCGGCCCCACGAGCGGCCTGTGCCCCGGGTATGCACAAGGCAACCTCATCGTGCTGCCGAAAGAAGATGCCTACGACTTCCTGCTGTTCGCGATGCGCAACCCCAAGCCCTGCCCCATTCTTGAGGTTTCAGAAGTGGGCGATCGCTTCTTCCACACCAGCAGCACCGACTGCGACATCGCGAACGACTTCCCGCGCTACCGCGTGTATCGCGACGGCGTGATGGTCAACGACCCCACAAGCGTCGAGGACCTGTGGCGCGACGATTTGGTGGCCTTCCTTATCGGGTGTTCGTTCAGCTTCGAAAGCGAGCTGATCGACGCCGGCATCGAAATGCGACACAACACCATGGGCCGTAATGTGAGCATGTACATCACGAACATCGCGTGCGAGCCTGCCGGCAAAATGTCGGGCAACATGGTGGTCAGCATGCGTCCCATTCCATACAGCCAGGTGGTGCAAGCGGTGCAGATTTCCGGCGCAATTCCTAAAGTGCACGGCGCGCCCATCCATATTGGCGACCCATCGGTCATCGGCATCGACGACATCTCCAAGCCCGACTTCGGCGACCCCGTCGATATTCACGAAGGCGAAGTGCCCGTATTTTGGCCCTGCGGCGTAACCCCGCAGTCGGTGGTGATGAATGTGAAGCCCAAGTTCGCCATCACCCATGCGCCGGGCTGCATGCTTATTACCGATACGAAGAATATCTCGCTGAAGTTCTAACCGGCCGGGACGGGGGACGGGGACAGTCCTCTGTTCCACCAAGCACATACACTTCACGACTAACGAAAGTGGGCGGGACGGGGACTGTCCCCGTCCCGCCCCTCCAGAAAGGAGAATTGTGGCACGCGTAGATTTGAACAGCGATTTGGGCGAAAGCTTCGGGCGCTATTCGCTCGGGCTAGACAACGAAGTAATTCCGCTGGTCACCAGCGTGAATATAGCATGCGGAATGCATGCGGGCGACCCGTGCGTCATGCGCCGCACCGTGGCTGCAGCGGCCGCAGCCGGCACATTGATCGGCGCGCATCCGGGCTACCCCGACCTGCAAGGCTTCGGCCGCCGCGACATGGCGCTGTCGCCCGACGAGGTCTATGCATTCGTGCTGTACCAGATTTCTGCCCTCGCGGGCTTTTGCAAAGCCGAACGCGTCAAGCTCGCACACGTGAAGCCGCACGGGCAGCTGTACAACCGCGCCGCGAAAGACGAGGCGCTCGCCCAAGCCATCGCCGCCGCCGTGCACGATTTCGACCCCAGTCTGGTTCTTGTGGGCCTTGCAGGCGGCAAGCTTATCGATGCTGGGCGCGCGGCGGGCCTTGCCGTGGCGCAGGAATTCTTCGCCGACCGCAACTATATGCCCGACGGCACCCTGGTGCCGCGCAAGCGCGACGATGCGGTAATCGCCGATGAGAGCTTCGCCGTGGCACGCGTGGTGCGCGCGGTGCAAGATGGGCGCATCGAAGCTGTCGACGGCACCATCATCGAGGTCGCCGCTGACACCATCTGCATCCATGGCGACAACGTCCACGCGCTCGAATTCGCCAAAAAGATTCGCGCCGCGCTCACCCAGGCCGGCGTGGAGTTGAAACCCTGCTGCGCATAGCTTTCGCCACACGGCAGAAGTCGAGCTCTATCGCAGCGGATGCGCATTTAGCCAGCCGCACATTGCAGGCACCAACGTGCCTGCAATTTTTTTTGCCCCGCGTTGGCAAGAATTCCGAGTTTTGCAGCGACATTGCGCGCACCTTGGCTTCCTTAGGTCTAATAACCCCAGGTCGCAGAATCCAAATCGCAAACATGTTCTTTGATGAACGACAACAACAAGCCAGATGCGCTGCAAAACTCGGAATTCTTGCCAACGCGGGACCTTTTTTCTTGCAAAGGATGCGCCATCAACGTGCGGCGCTTTGTTTCAGACCAGTTACCGACGCGTTAAACCCATCCAATGCCACTATCGCGCGCTAAAGCGTGCGGTACAGTCATACTGGTCAAGTTAGAGAAGTTCGGTTTTGCGAACGCGACGCCACGCAGACGACGCGAGCGCAAGACCGAAGCCCGAGAAAGAAAGGAACGCTATGAGCAAGATCATCGAAAAGCTCAAAAACGTCGGCCCCGGCGCGCTCGTGGCCGCGGGCTTCGTCGGTCCTGGCACGGTTACCACGTGCACGGTTTCCGGCGCCAGCGTCGGCTACACCATGTTGTGGGCGCTCGTATTCGCAACCGTCGCCACCATTATCTTTCAGGAAATGGCCGCTCGCGTTGGCATCGCCAGCCAGAAAGGCCTCGGCGAGAACATTCGCGATCGCATTCCTAATCCCGTGCTGAAGGTGCTGGCCATTGCCATCGTCATCATCGCCATTTTCATCGGCAATGTGGCCTACGAAACCGGCAACATCACCGGAGGCATCTTGGGCATTCAGGCCGTGGCGCCTGCAATTCCCATGGGCGCCATCGTCGTCATCGTGGGCCTGCTGGCCGCCGTCGTGATGTTCATCGGCCACTACAACCTCATCGAGAAGGTGCTCACGGGCATCGTCATTTTCATGGGCGTCGTGTTCCTGGTAACCGCCATCGCGTCGAACCCCGATTGGGGCGCCATCATTTCCGGCATGTTCACGCCGCAGCTGCCCGCGAACAACGCCACCGGCCTTATGACGGCCATCGGCCTGGTAGGTACCACCATCGTGCCATACAACCTGTTCTTGCATGCATCCTCCGCCGCCGAGCGTTGGAAGGATCCAGAGCAGATTTCCGATGCGCGCTTCGACGCCGTGCTGTCCATTGGCCTGGGCGGCATCATCTCGATGGCCATTCTGGTGTGCGCCGCGGCGAACCTGCATCCGTTGTGGACGAGCTGGGAAGTTGACGGAGCCACCGTTTCCGGCATTGCCACTGCCGCCGGCACGCAAATCGCAAGCGGCAAGATCAACGGCCAGGTTATGGCACTCGCGCTTGAGCCGCTTCTGGGCGACTGGTCCACATGGATGATCGGCCTGGGCCTTTTGGCCGCCGGCTTCTCTTCAGCCATCACCGCTCCCCTTTCGGCCGCCTACGCCGTAAACGGCGTGCTCGGCTGGGGCAAAGGCCTGAAAGACGCGAAGTTCAAAGTCATTTGGGCCATCGTGCTCGTCTGCGGCTGCGTGATGGCCATCGCCTGGGGCAAAAGCCCGACACAGCTTATTCTGGTTGCACAGGCCGCAAACGCGATTCTGCTGCCCATCATGGCGTTCTTCGTCATCTTCTGCGCGAACGGCAAAGACCTGGGCAAGTACCGCAATCACGCCTTCGCAAACATCGCCGGCGTCATCATCATTCTGGTCACGCTGTTCATCTGCTACCGCAACATGACAAACTTCCTCACCTCGCTGCAAAGCCTCATCGGCATGTAAGCAGAAAAGGAAACCAACCAGCAAAAAAGCCGCTCTTCGGAGCGGCCTTTTTTCATACACTAATGCACATCCCACCGCCCGCCCGGCTCCCCGAAGGGCCTGCCGGAGCCACGGTTCGCTACCGCTCGCTTCGCTTGCTATGCGCTCACCTGGCTGCGCTTAACTTTAGGATAAAGAACAAGTTTGAGCGCAGACGACCCCGGCAGGCCCTTCGGGAAGCCGGGTGGGCTGGCAAAACAAGCGCTAGAGAAGTTTCGCGCCTGGCTCACGGGCTATGCAAAGACCGTCGGCGTTCATTTCTGCACTTAATTTCAAAATGAAACGCCGCCAAGCGGGCGCATAGTGAGCCGCAGGCGAACGGTAGCCCGGTGTGGTCTTTGCATAGCCCGCGAGCCAGGCGCGAAACGGCGGGATACATCAATATACAAAAAGGCGCCCTCCGAATGGAGAGCGCCTTTCTTGGCTTCGATGCAGTTCGAGCGAAGCTGGATTACTGCTTATCGGCGATTGCGGCCTGAGCAGCAGCCAGGCGCGCCAGAGGCACGCGGTAGGGGCTGCACGACACATAATCCAGGCCAATCTTATGGAAAGTCTTCACCGAATCGGGGTCGCCGCCATGCTCGCCGCACACGCCGCATACCAGGTTCGGATTGCCTTCATGGCCAAGCTCCACACCCATCTTCACGAGCTTCGCGACGCCCGGATCGACGGTCGCGAACGGGTTGTAGGGCAGCAGCTTCTCGTTGAGGTACTGCGGAATGAATTCGGCCTCGACGTCGTCTCGGCTGAAGCCGAACGTCGTCTGGGTAAGGTCGTTGGTGCCGAAGCTGAAGAAGTCGGCCTTGGTGGCGATTTCGTCAGCGGTGACGGCCGCACGGGGCAGCTCGATCATGGTGCCGATGGGAAGCTCGAGCTCGACGCCCTGCTCCTCGGCAACCTCGGCGATGACACGCTCGGCGACGCCGCGCATCTTGTCGAGCTCTTTCACCGTAGCAACCAGCGGAATCATGATTTCAGGCTGCGGGTTCAAGCCCTCCTTCTTCAGCTTGGCAGCGGCCGTGGCGATGGCGCGCACCTGCATCTCGGGAAGAATGGGATACACGATGCCCAAACGGCAACCACGCAGGCCCAGCATAGGGTTCTGCTCGGCCATGGCGTCGATCTTCTCCATGAGCTCGCGCTTCTTGGCGATTTCTTTCGCATCGGCGCCAGTGGCCTCCATGCGGGCAATCTCCACGTCGAGCGCGCGCGGGCTTTCCAGGAATTCATGCAGCGGCGGATCGAGCAGGCGCACGATAACCGGCAGGCCGTCCATGGCCTTGAACATGCCGTAGAAATCGCCCGTCTGAGCTTCGAACAGCTGCTCGACGGCGTTCTTGCGAATCTCTTCGTCTTCGTTCAGGATGAACGTCTGGATGATTTGCTTGCGCTCGCCCAGGAACATGTGCTCGGTACGGTCGAGGCCGATGCCTTCGGCGCCGAAATCGCGGGACAGCTGCGCATCGGCCGGGTTGTCGGCATTGGCACGAACGCCCAGGCGACGATATTCGTCGGCCCATTCGAGGATGGTATCCAAATCGCCGGTGAGCTCGGGCATAACCAGCTCGACGGCGCCCAAGACCACGATGCCCGTGGTACCGTCGAGCGAAATCATGTCGCCTTCGTGAATCACGATGTCGGTACCGGCAAGCGCAGCTTCCTTCTTGTCGGCGTCAATCTTGAGCTGCTCAACGCCGCACACGCACGGAGCGCCCATGCCGCGAGCGATAACGGCCGCATGGCTGGTCTTTCCTCCGTGGCTGGTAAGAATGCCCTCGGCGGCAATCATGCCGGCGAGGTCGTCGGGAGTGGTTTCCCAACGAACCAGCACGCACTTGCGGCCTTCGTTGGCAGCGGCAACGGCGTCGGCAGCCGAGAACACGGCCTCGCCCACGGCGGCGCCGGGGGAAGCATTCAGGCCACGGGCCAGAACGTCGTAGTTGGCGTTCTTGTCGAACTGCGGGTGCAGCAGCTGGTCGAGCTGGGCCGGGTCAACGCGGCAGACAGCCTCTTCCTTGGTGATGAGGCCTTCCTTCTCCATCTCGATGGCGATGTGCAGCGCGGCGGCGGCGGTGCGCTTGCCTACGCGAGTCTGCAGCATCCAAAGCTTGCCCTGCTCGATGGTGAACTCAATGTCGCACATGTCGCGATAGTGGTTCTCCAGAATGGTGAACACTTCCTCGAGCTCGCGGCCGGCTTCCTGCAGGCCTTCGACATGCTTCAAATCGGCGATGGGGCTGGTGTTGCGAATGCCCGCGACGACGTCCTCGCCCTGGGCGTTCACCAGGTAGTCGCCATAGAATTCCTTCTG
>CALBLG010000179.1 GCA_937895975.1 uncultured Slackia sp. | reverse complement strand
ATCGGCAAGTTTCGCCTGAAGGGCATCAAGCGCGCCATGGCGGGCGTGCCGCAAATCGAAGTGACGTTCGACATCGATGCGAACGGCATCCTCACGGTGTCGGCGCGCGATAAAGACACGGGCAAAGAGCAATCTATCACCATCGACGATTCAGGCCGTATGTCCGATGCGGAAATCCAGGCCGCCATCCGCGATGCCGAACAATACGCGTCGCAAGACGAGGCGCGCCGCGAGTCGATGAGCGCGCATGACGAGGCGAACCGCTTGCTTTCGGAGGTCGACCGCGCGTTGGCGTCGAAGGCGGCCAAGCAGCTCGCGAAGGACGAGAAGAAGCAGGTGAAGGCCGATGCCGACGAATTGCGTCGCTTGCTGGTGAAAAAGCCCGCCGGCTTTGGGAAGAAGGCGCGCGAAGCCGCCAAACAAGCGCCCGACGATGCGTCCGCCGTGCATGCAGCGACCGAAAAGCTGCGCGCATCGAGCGCGCATGTGCGCGAGCTTGCCGATTGACAGTAACGCAAACGTTTGCGAAAGAAGAAAGCCCGGGTCGTGTGGCCTGGGCTTTCTTATAAGGCAGGTGGCGCTTACTCCGAGAATTCGAAGCCGACCTCTTGCCAGCCAAGCATGGCATCGGAAAGCTCGAACGTTTCGGTGCATTTCACGGCGGTGCTGTCGGTGAGCTTCGCGTTGTATGTGGCAACCGACTGCCATCCGTCGCCTTGCTTGGAAAGCGTGGCGCCGAAATCAGACAACGACATGGGGTCGATTTGGTTGATCGTCCATGGGTCGGTTTCGGTCGGTGTTCCGTCGACGCCTTCGCGGTACATGGTGCCATCGTATGAGCCTACGCCCTGCAGCGGCGCATAATTGTGCGCTTCGAAGCTGCCCATCCCGCTCAAATCGGCTTCGCCCGTCCACTCGTTTAGCTGTTCGCTCATGTCGCAGAAGCCCGATACTTCGTGCCACGACAACTCCGAATCGGCTAGCGGTTCGCCGTTTTCGTTCGTGGTTTTGCCCTCGTCGTTGGTTTTAGCCACGAACATGGCCACAGTCCAGTCGTCTTTGAACCAGTCGTCGTGCGTTTCGCCCGAAAGCATCAGACGCTTCGCGTCGATTTTCCCGCTGCCGTCGGAAAGCGTCAGCTCCACGTCGTCGGGGCCGGTCACGGCAATGTCGCTTACCACGATGGCGCCGTCCGCATCATCGCCCGGCGCGTTCCAATTGCAGGTGTAGTAGCTTACGGGCAAATCGGGGCGGGCGGTAACGTCGTAGCTCGCGTAAATCTGCTCTTTGGCGAAGTCGATGGCTTCGTCGGACGATTCTACGTCGCCCATCTCGCTTGCGGTATCGGAATGCGGCGCGGCTTTGTCGCCGTTGTCGCAGCCTGAAAGGCTTACGGGCACGATGACGCCTGCGGTGGCGAATGCCGCAAGGCCCAAGAATTTGCGTCGGCTGATGTTCATGGAATGCATGGTTTCCTTCTTTCGCGCATGGGACGGCGAACGGCTTACGCCGCTCGATTACGCGAAAGATGCTAGGGCGCGATGCAATTGCGGGCTTCGGCATGCGGCATTCGTTGTGTGACGAAGGCTGAAGCGTTGATATGCGCCGTGGCGGCGTTTCGAGGTCGTTGCGCTCTTGTTGGGAACACCTCTTATAGTTTTGAAAGCATAGCAAGTATCGAAAAGAAACTATTCATTCCCCAATAAGAAGGGCTTTCATTATTCTGCTAAAGCCCTTCTTGCCGCGTGGGGCGGTGGCGTCGGCCGCCTGTCGCCCCAATGTCAATAACGGGCTAGCGGCGCCACGCACCCACGGCGCCGACGGTGCTTACGGCGCCGATGTAGACCAGCTGATGCTGAATCGATTTCGTGCGCTCGAGAATTTCCTGCGTCGCGTACAGACTCGCGTTCGCGATGCCCTTCATCTCTTGCTGATAGCTTTCGTTTTCGAAATACTGAATGGCTTGCGTCAGCGTGTCGGCTTTGCCATCTGCCACGATGCGTGCGAGCGAATCCAGCAGCCACGGGTTCGCATATTTGAATGCGACCAGCTGATGATTGGGAAATGCCTCGTAGTTACGCTGAATTTCCTGCGCTGCCTGCTGCGCGCGCGATTTTGCCTCGTCGTATTCTTCGGCGAGTTGGGCGAGCTTTTTCGGGGTGCGAATTTTGCGTAGCACGAAGACGACGATGCAAACGATGCCAATGAGAATGGGCCATGCGAATATCGACAGCGCGGCGATGTTCTCGATGTAGTCGGCCAATGTGGGATTCTCGATGATGGCTACTTCATCGATATGGGCTTGCATATACGATACAAACGAGCAAATCATCGCAATGCCCAGGGCAATAAGAGCGATTCCCACGATTGACAGCACGATGGATCTCGCGCTTTTCTCAAGACGGGCGCGTTGCTGCTCGATGCCATGCATGCGTGCGCACTGGGCGCTTATTTCGTTGTAGTTGCTCGCCTGCGGCGACACGTGTGCTTGGAATGCGCGCAAAAACTGCCCGACGCTTTCGCGTTTCTTTCCGGCAGCGAGTTCGTGTTCGAACGCGGAATCGTTGCTGGGCTGGTTGGGCTGCGCCAGGGGTTTCCCGCATTCTCGACAATACTGTGCTGTGTCGTTGTTCTTTGCTCCGCAATGGCTGCAATACATGGCGCCTCGATTCGTTTTGTTTGTTGATGGGGCTAGGATAATAAAAAATGAGTCTCATAAAAAGGGGAATTAAGCGGGTAAAATAATGTTTGACAACCTTGACGAACGGATGCGCCATGGATTTGATTGATCAACTGAAAACCCCGCAGGGGTACGTTGCCGTATGCGGCGCGAATCGCGCACGCGACGGTTCGCCGTGGCTCGAGTTCGCGCTGGCCAATCCGCTGGACAATGCGGCGGTGCCCGATGGCGGGCCGCGTCCGTCAGATGCGACAATCGAAGACCTCGCCTTTATCGACCGGGGCGGGTTGCTCGACCTTGCTGCGAAAACGGGGCCGCTGTTCGGCGCAAGCACACGGGAGTCGCTTGTCGACTGGCAAAGCGCGGCGAACGTGGCGCGCGCGGTGGTGGTGATACAAGAGGTAGTAAACGGCGCAAAGCCTTTGGCAGTTTTGACGGCCGACGACGAAGTCGAGCCGCTTGTCGCAAAAACCCAGGTAGCAAATATGAAGACGGGCATCGATTTTTCGATCTACGCTATCTCGTTTGCGGTGGATACTTCGGTTGCCGATGGATACGTCGCATGCATGCCCGATATGCCGTGGCTGAAGAAATTCGTCGGCGGCGGCTTCGATTATGTGGTTGCCGATGTCGAGCACGTCGACGAAGGGCTCGATTACCTTGCGGTTACGCTGCTGTCGTTCAAGAAAGAAATCTCGCTGCGCGATTTCGCCGCCGTATTGGCGTGCTATTACGATGAAGCGCGCGTCGCAGTGCTGCTTTCCCAGGCACGTAAAATTTCGATGGGGTTTGCGGACGGCGAAGGCGATATCGATGCTTCTTCGACAACGCGGGGAGCCCTTCGCGCGCATGAATCCAGCCTTTCCCAAAGCGACATTGCCCAATTGCGGCGGCTGGTGCAGGCCATTATCTCCCTGCATTTGGAAGGCGTGCGGTTGGACTTGTTTCGCTCGAACGAAGACGACGATTTCTTGAGTTTCGATACCTATTTGGCCTACATGTGGTTCCGCTTCTCGAAAAAACTCGGCCAGGTGAAAATTGGGTACTGCCCGCAATGCGGCAAGGCGTTTTCGCTTGCTGGGCGGCGCGGCGTTCCCAAGAAATACTGCAGCGAGGCGTGCAAAACGGCTGCGAAAAACGAGAAAACGCGTCAGCTGCAGGTCGACGTGCGCCAGGCGTTTGTCGGCGGCCAATCGATTGAAGGCATAGCCAGAAGCTATTTCCCCAAACAAGCGCGCAGCGTGGCGTGTGGCAAAATTCGGCATATGCTGGCCACATGGGTCGACCTGAAGCATCGCGTCGATGACGATATCGCGCAGGGCGATGGGGAGCTTGCAAAGCGATGCGTCGAAGAGGGCGTGTTTACCGAAATGCAAATTGCCCGTCGCGTGAAAGCTGCGCGAAGGCGGCGATAGCGTTCGGTTTTTTGCGTCCCAGCGCCCAGGGTCGGCGGACAGGATTTCTTCACAACGTTCCAGGCGTTCGTAAATCCTGTCCGCCGACCCTGGGCGCTTTTTCTTTCTGCTTGGCTAAAGCGTCAGCGGACGGCTTGATTCGAAATTGCGGTGGAGCCATCCCCGAAAGGATGCGTGCTTGCTGACGTTCTGGACGTGGATGGAGCGCTCGGAGGGTCTGGCCGGATTTCTGAACGCCTGGAACGTTGTGAAGAAATCTGGTCAGACCCTCCGAGCGCGGCGGAGAGAGTGCGACTACCGCGCGACCGGTTACGCCTTTTCGACGTAGGTTCCCATGCTCAGGCGATACATCGTGGTTTGGATGGGGCTTTCGAACGATTTCGCGTTCGTGGTGGCCGAAAGCGACAGGGTGTTCGACTCGCCGTTGCCGGCCGAGATCGTGGAATACGATTCCCCGCCTGCGAACGTTACCTGGTTTGCGGTGTCGTTCAACTCGATATCGAAGTCGTCTTGGCCGAACGTATGCTGAACGGTGCCTTGCAAATCGCCCGAAAGCGCCACAGGCAGGTAATATTGGCCGGCTGATCCTTCCGAGGTATCGCCCGAGTACTTCCAGTTCAGCGTGTAGTTTGCGCTTACGGCGCCGTTTTCGCCGTCATTGGTGAACTCGATGGTCGACGTGGTGGTTCCCGTGCGGAACAGCGAGCTCCCCGTTTCAACGTATTCGAATTTCTTGCCGGCGAAGTTCGTTGTGGTCTGCATATTCGACACGGCGATGTCGCCCGTGGGCTTCCATGCCGACCCGTCGAATGCGAAGGTGCAGGTGTTGGTTGCCGTGTCGGTGGCGAACCAGAACGAATACGCTACATCTTGCGTGGCCGTTGACGTGTAGCTGCCGTTATTGGAGTCGAGGGTTGAAGCGAAATTCGAAACGGCGTAATCGTCATCGGTCGATTCGCCCATGCGCGCGACGCCCTTAAGCGGGATGGTGTTGCTGCTGGTAATCGAAGGGCCAAGCACGTTTGCCCAGGTGTCGCCCTGCTTCACGTAGTATGCCTCGCCCGTGAAGTCGGTTTTGAAGTAGCCGTTTTTCATCGAACCCGAGAAATATACGTGGCGCACTTTGTCGCTGTTGACGAGCGCTTTTCCAATGTCGCCGGCGGCTTCGTCTTGTTGCTTGTCGATTTTGAATCCGTCAAGGCTGTAGGGTTCGGGTTCCACGTAGCTGTTCGACGCTATGCCGTCGGTCATTGTCGAACTGTTCTGCAGCGCTTGGCGAACCATGTCTTCGGGCACGTTGCTTGCCATATTGAACCCCACGATGGCCGCTACGATGACGACTGCCACCGCGGCAACCATGCCTGCGATAATGCCCTTGCTCTTCTTGGTGGGCGGCAATGGATGCTGGGTGTTTTGTTGGGCCGGGGCTGCGCTCTCGGCGGTTTCGGCTGCGACTTTCTTTCCGCATGATGCGCAGAAAACGGCATCGCTGGGGAGTTTGCATCCGCAATGGAGGCATTTCATGATGGGTCCTTTCGTCGCCCTGCGTTCGATGGCTTGCATGGTAGAAGTAAAACGATCTCTATAAAACGGGTTTTGACCGAGTAAAAATCTTTGCATGGCATCGAATGCCGCAAGCGGCGCCCCGTTTCGTTTTGCTTTCGAATTTCGACACGCTTGCTTCATGCGTTTGCGTTACGCTGTCGTGCGCTGGTTTTGCAAGAAGGAAGGTTCGCCATGCTCACCATCGGGTGCCACCTGTCAACGTCGAAGGGTTTTGCCGCCATGGGCAAAACCGCGCTTTCCATCGGCGCGAACACGTTCGCGTTCTTCACGCGTAACCCACGCGGTGGAGCGGCCAAGGCGATCGATCCCGCCGATGCGGCAGCGCTGCGCGACTTGCTTGCAGACAACGGCTTCGGCACGCTGGTGGCGCATGCGCCCTATACGCTGAACCCATGTTCCGACAAGCCGCGTGCGCGCGAGTTCGCCCGCGAATGCATGGCCGACGATTTGGTGCGCATGGAAGCCGTGCCGCACAGCTATTACAACTTCCATCCGGGAAGTCACGTGAAGCAGGGCGCCGAGGCGGGCATCGAGCTTATATCGGGCCTGCTGAACGAGGTGCTTGCGCCCGAGCAAACCACGACGGTTTTGCTGGAAACCATGGCAGGCAAGGGTACCGAGGTGGGCCGCACGTTCGAGGAACTGGCTGCGATTATCAGCCGTGTTGAGCTTTCCGACCACATGGGCGTGTGTCTGGATACGTGCCATGTGCACGACGCGGGCTACGACATTGTGAACGATCTCGATGGCGTGCTCGAGGAATTCGACCGCGTGCTGGGCATCGGTCGCCTGCGCGCCATTCATATCAACGATTCGAAGAACCCGCTCGGCTCGCACAAAGACCGTCACGAGCGCATCGGCGAAGGCGCTATTGGCATTGACGCGTTCGAGCGCATCGTCACGCATCCGCAGTTGCGCGATCTGCCGTTCATCTTGGAAACTCCGAACGAGCTGCCGGGCTATGCTGCCGAAATCGAACTGCTGCGCGGCTTGGCGGGGTAGGGGGACGTCTGGCCTGGTCGGTTCCCGCGCATGGAACGCATGCCTTCATAAGCTGTGCAGCATTCCGGCATACATCACATACTCGGGAACCTTGTCTGTCTTTGTTTGTGTCGCGTATTCATGGCTTGCGTCATGTCGTGGCCTTCACTCAATTTGACATGGGCTTTACACGTCCGTTTTGCCAATCGGTATACTGAATGCTTAAGGCAAATTTCAAAGGGCGGAGCATCTCCATGATTCTTGGCGTCATCGATGTTGGTTCGAACACCGTGCGCTTGTGCGTGTACGACGTGTCGATCGAAAAGCGCAAGTTCAAAACCATCATGAACCGCAAAATCATGGCGGGGCTGGCCGCATATATCGTCGATGGCGCGTTTTCCGATGAAGGCATCGCCGAGGCAATCGCATCGGTGAAGAAATGCTTGAAGCGTGCCAGCTATTTGAACCCGTCGCGCGTGGACGTGTTCGCTACGGCGGTGTTGCGAAACATTTCGAATAGCAAGCAGGCCATCGCGGCCATCGAGGAAGGCGCGGGCTGCAAGATTTCGCTGCTCTCGAGCGTCGATGAGGCCCATTTGGGCTTTGTGGGCGCGTCGTCGCGCGGGCCGCTCGAGAACGGTGCGCTTATCGACATCGGCGGCGGATCGACCGAAATTACGCGCATCAAAGGCGGCGCAGACGTTGCTCGCACAAGCCTTCCGCAAGGTTCGCTCTCGTCGTATGGTCATTTCGTTGCCGATATTTTGCCTACAGCTGAAGAAATCGGTGCCATTCGTGGCAATATTCGTGGCCTTATTTCCGCAGACGAATCGGGCTCATGTGCGAAAACCGCTCGCGAGCTTTATGGCGTGGGCGGTTCGATTCGCGCGCTTTCGGAAGTGAACGCCTGGATGAACCCCAAAGCATCGAGCGACGAAATCTCGCGCGCCGATGTCGAGGCATTGCTTGCCGCCGTTACCGAGCAGCGCCGAGAATTCGTCGATGCCGTGCTGCACGTGTCGCCCGAGCGCATCCATACCATTTCATGCGGCTTGGCAATTCTGGTCGAGGTTTTCGACGAACTGCAAGGCGAGCGTTTGCGCGTGTGCGATCGCGGCGTGCGAGAAGGCTATCTCATCGAACGTATGCTGGGCCTGAGCGATTTGAAGTCGAAATAGTTTTGCGCGAACATGTCTCGGAAAACTAAAAACGCCGGCCCGCGCAATGCGGGTCGGCGTTCTCTTAAGCAAGGAGAGGGAAAAGGGGAAGAATTCTGGGCGTCAATTACTCGATCCCGATGACCTTCTTGGTCTCTTCGGGGGCGGGCAGTTGCTTCTTCGGCACGGTGACCTTCAAAATGCCATCCTCGAACTTCGCCGAAATATCGTCTTCGGAAATCTCGTCGCCCACATAGAAGCTACGGCTGCAGCTGCCGGTGAAGCGCTCTTTGCGCAGGTAGGTGCCCTGTTCGTCCTTGTCTTCGGTTTCAGACTCGGTGTTCGCGCTCACGGTAAGGTAGCCGTCTTGCAGCTCGGCGTGGACGTTTTCCTTCTTGAAGCCTGGCAAATCGATATCAAGCTCGAAAGCCTTCTCGGTTTCCTTGATGTCGGTCTTCATCATGGCCGGCGCGGGCTTCTGGCCTTGCGGGCGGTTTCCGAAGAACCCCATGTCCCAAGGGTCGCTCAAAAAGTCACTGAAGAAATCGTTCCTACGTGCAGGTACCAACATCATGACTCACTGCCTTTCTCTTGCGGGGCCATCGCCTCGCTCTTTTCTTTTGACACTTTGCAGTATAGGAGCCTTTTAGCACTCTTCAAGTGAGAGTGCTAAATGCCGCCGTTCTGTTACCTTCGTAACACCGTCGCGGCGCTCGAGGGTTCGAATGCGGTTCGAAGTCTGCTATCGTGGACGAATTGCAATTCAGAAAGGGGCCCCAATGGCCGATTCCACTCAGGCCCGTGATACGTTTACGGGCAAAACGGCATTCATCATTTCCTGCATCGGTTCAGCGGTGGGCCTTTCGGGCATTTGGTTGTTCCCGTATCGCGTGTCGCAGTATGGCGGCGCGGCGTTCCTCATCCCATACCTGTTCTTCGTCGTAGTGCTGGGCATTACGGGCGTCATCGGCGAGATGTCGTTCGGCCGCGCGATGGGCACGGGCCCCATGGGCGCGTTTTCGAAGGCGCTGCAGATGCGCGGCGTGAAGAATGGCGACAAAATCGGCCGCGTGATTGGCATCATCCCCGTGCTGGGTGCGCTTGGCATTGCCATTGGCTACGCAGTCGTCATCGGCTGGTTCATCAAATATCTTATTGAGGCCGCGTGCGGCACGCTCGTTACGCAGCCCGATATGACGGCGTTCTTCGGCTCGATTGCTGGGCCGTTTGGCAGCGTGGGGTACCACGTGGCTGCGCTCGTCCTTACGCTGGCGGTTATGGCGCTTGGCGTGTCGCGGGGCATTGAGCGCCTGAATAGAATCATGATGCCCATCTTCTTCGTGCTGTTTTGCGTGCTGCTGGTGCGTGTGGCCATGCTGCCCGGCGCACTTGAGGGCTACGAGTATCTGTTTGTGCCGCGTTGGGAGGCGCTTGCCAATCCGCAAACGTGGGTGCTCGCGCTCGGCCAGGCATTTTTTGGGCTTTCGCTCGCCGGCAGCGGCACGCTCGTATATGGCAGCTATTTGAAGAAGGACGTCGACGTCGTATCGTCGGCGAAAAACGTGGTGCTGTTCTCGACGCTTGCTGCGGTGCTTTCGGCCATGGTGGTTATTCCAGCGGTGTTCGCGCTGGGCGTCGATCCGCTGTCGGGTCCTCCGCTGTTGTTCATCACGCTGCCGCAGGTGTTCGCCGACATGCCGTTCGGGGGAGTGTTCTGCTTCCTGTTCTTCTTGGCCGTGGCGTGTGCGGCGCTTACCAGCTTGGTGAACCTATTCGAACCGCCCATCGAGGCGCTGCAGAGCCAATTGAAGCTGCCGCGTTGGGCGGCCGTGGCGGCGGTGTTCGTGGTGGCGCTCGCCGTGGGCGTGTTCATCGAGGATGGCAACGCTGTGGGCGCATGGATGGACTTCGTGTCCATTTATGCCATTCCGCTTGGCGCGTTGTGCGCGGCCGTCATGTTTTTCTGGATGTGCCCGAGGGGCTTTGCGAAGGCACAGGCGCAGCTGGGGCGCGAAAAGCCTATTGGGAATTGGTTCGAGCCCATGGCGCGTTATGTGTTCGTGGGCCTTACCGCAATCGTGATTGTCTTGGGCGTCGCGCTTGGCGGCATCGGATAATAGTTTCTTTTAGAAACTTTATTATAGAAAATCCACTTAAAATTGTTGATTACTATCGCACTTTGCTGTGGTAAAGTGTTCGCGACGAACATTCAGAGGCTTTGCCTCCAAGCATTGGAAAGGAGCACGAAGTTGGCTCGTATCGCGAACACTGCCATGGTTTCCAAAAACGCCATGAACTGGTGGTGGCGCGGTGTCGAAACGGTCGGTCGATCGTGAGCTGCTCGCGCCCTTAAAAGCGATTGCAAGGCTCCCGGTTAGACCGGGAGCCTTTTCGTTTCCTCTCCTTTTTTCGGTTCCCGGTTTACAAGCCTGCTCGCTGAAGTGCCAGCTCACGCGCAACCGCCCGTTTCGGCCCGCGCGCCTCCATTGCAGAAAACCGCCCGTCGCGCCTCGCGACTCTCCCGAAAGGAACCGAAATGTCTGAAGCAACCACCCAGCCCCGCACCGTAGCCGCCGCCGAGAAAAAGGCTGGCGCGCTCGACACCACGGCGCTCATTCTCGTTGCCGTTCTGCTTGCCGCCGGAGCCATCCTGAAGCTCACGCTTGGCAGCGTGCTCTCGTTCGCCGGCATGAAGCCGAACTTCATCATTGCCATGTATTGCCTGGCTATTTTGCTGGTTCGTCCCAAGCCCATCCAAGCGATGGTCGTGGGTCTGATTGCTGGCCTTATCTGCCAAATTCCCATGTTGGCCGCAACGCCGCTGCTCAACATCGCGTCCGAGACGCTTGGCGGCTTGGCTATGGGCCTGCTCATTCTCATCCCCATGAAAGTCGGCAGATTCGACGCAAGCCCCATTGTTTCCACATTCTTGGCCACGGTAGTTTCCGGCTACACGTTCGTGCTGCTGTTGGCTGCCATGAACGGCATCGCCATTCCCGTGGCATTGGTGACCTACGCCGTAATGGTTTTCGGCACTGCTGCGTTCAACGCCATCCTGGTGCAAATTCTGGTGCTGCCTCTGCGCCGCGCTCTGAAGCGCTAAAAGCAAGCCGAGGCTCGACCCAAAGCTGGGTCGAGCCGGGTTGGGGCGGGCCGTCGGCTGGGTTAGGGGACAGTCCTCTGGCCCAGCCGTAAAAGACAGCCCGAGGCTTGAAGCAGAATCCGGGTCGGGGAACAGTCCCCCCGACCCGCCCCAGTTCACCGTATTCCTCTGTAGAAAGGGTTGTTCCATGTCGAACTTCTTGGGCTACGTCGAGGGCGAAAGCTTTCTGCATCGCATGAACCCCGTGGCGAAACTCGTGTGTTCCATCGTGTTGTGCGTTGCGTGCTTCTGCTCGTCGAACCTGGTGTTTCTGTGCGGCATGCTGGCGCTTGGCCTTGCCCTTGCCAAGGTATGCGATATGGTGTCCGCAACGCTGAAGCTAGCCAAGGCCGTGTTCTTGTTTTCGCTCATTTTGGCGATTATCCAGGTGCTTAGCACCCCGGCCGGCGCGCAGCTGATCGCGCTGCCGTGGGGCTACATTGGCACAGGGGGCCTGTTGGCGGCGGCCACCACTATCGTGCGTCTGATTGCCGCGAGCATCCCGCTGTATTTGGCGCTTAGCGTTACCAAGCTATCCGATATTACGAATTCCCTGGTCAAGGTTGCGCACGTGCCGTATAAGTATGCGTTTACTTTCACCTCGACCATTCGTTTCATCCCCGTATTCATGGCCGATATGCATGCCATTACCGAGGCGCAAACCACGCGCGGCGTGAACATGGACGAGGGCGGCATTGTGAACAAGGTGCGCCTGATGGCCCCATTGTGCGTGCCGCTGCTGGTAGGCTCGGTTCGCAAGGTGAATTCCACCGCGCTTGCGGCCGAGATGCGTGGCTTCGGCCTGCGCACGGCCGAAAGCGGCTACGACGAATATCCGTTTGCGGCGCGAGATTTTGCCGGCATGGCTGCAAGCGCGATTTTGCTGGCGATGGCTATCACAGCGACCGTGATGTTGTAGCGAGTTGCCGCAAGAAGCGCCCACAGAGCATTAAAGCTTTCAAAAAGAAACTAACAGCGAAAAATAAATCATGTGATATGTGCAGCTTATTAAAGATTGAGTATGGAGTTTGAATACTCACGATTGTATGACCTGGGATTTTGCGATCTACATACGAGGCTTTAAGAGGCATCGCCCCAACAGGTTGCTCATATCGAATGATTTATTTTTCGATCTAGGTATCAAATAGATACCATTTATTGTATTTGGATCTTTTGAATAATGCGCGATGCGGTTTGCGACGCTTCTAGAAGCAGCTCGCGGTCTTCGGGCGAAATAGAGCCGAGTTTTTTATTCAACTGCTCAATAGTGTGCAGTCGAATGGATGTGGCGATATCGTTGCCACCGCTTGTCAGCCGAGCTTCTACGACGCGATGGTTCTTCTCGTTTCGGCATTTCTCGACAAGGCCGCGTTCGACAAGCGCGGTCATCGCGCGCGTGACATGCTCTTTCGAGATGGCGAGGTCGTCGGCAATTTGCGTCATGCTGCTTGCTCCGCAGAGCGAGAGGCGCATGACGATGTCGACCTGCGTCTTCGTAAGGTCATCTCGGTTTTGCATAAGCGTATAGCGGGCAAGCGCGTCGAAGGCCCCCATAGCGTCAAGAATTGCCTCTTCGCGCGCAATGTGCGTGGGGATGCGCAGGTCGATATTTGCTTCATGGCCATGTGCGTGCTTGTCGTATGGGTTATTTGGATTCTGATTGGGATTGTCCATGACCGGCCTCTCTTCGGTGCGTTCTGGGATTATCCCACTTTCATGTCTCGAGCATGCCTGTTTTGTGAAACATTTGATAAATATCAATCTTTTACGCATACAATACCATTGACATTCATCAAGTAAGTACGAGCGTGTGCTTGTGCGCCACATTCAGGGGGTTATATGGGTCTAGGAATTACGAAGAGCCAATTCAGGATGATAGCCGTGCTGCTGTGCGGCGCATTTCTCACGGTGCTGAATGCTACGCTGCTCACGCCGGCTTTGCCGACGATTATGGCCGACCTTGCCGTATCATCGACTACGGTGCAATGGTTGACCTCGGGCTATGCGCTTACCGAGGCAGTCGTCATCCCGCTGGCGGCGTATCTTATGGGGCGCTTCTCGACGCGTCGTCTGTTCATTGGCGGCCTCTCGATTTTCGCGACTGGCAGCTTGGTGGCGGCTTTGGCGCCGGCGTTTCCCGTGTTGCTGCTGGGCCGTGTTCTTCAAGCGTCGGCAACGGGTTTCGTCATGCCCATGGTGTTCAGCGTTATTCTGCTTATCATCCCGCGCGAGCGTCGCGGTTCGGCGATGGGCATTATCGGCCTGATTATCGGCTTCGCGCCCACCATCGGCCCTTCGCTTTCGGGCGTGCTGGTCGACACGGTTGGCTGGCGCGCGATTTTCGGAATCGTCACCACACTGGCCATTGTCGTGCTGCTGCTTGCCGTGAAAGAGCTCAAGCCCTTCGGCGAATTTCGTCGTACGAAGTTCGATGCGCTCTCTGTCGTGTTCTCGACTATCGGTCTGGTGAGCCTGCTGTATGGCTTGTCGACGTTCAGCTCCTCGAACAGCCTGGCCGTCACTGCCGCGCTGATTGTCGTGGGCTTCGCGTTTATCGGCGCCTATGCATATCGCCAGTTGCATCTCGACGAGCCCATGCTGCGCATCGATATTTTGAAAACGAGCCAATATCGCACGGTGGTCATCATCATTGCCCTGTTCCAGGCGGCGCTTATTGGCATGGAAACCGTCATGCCCCTGTACATTCAGGGAGTGCTCGGCTACGCGGCGACGGTGAGCGGCCTCACGTTGCTGCCTGGCGCAGTAATCGGCGCGTTCGTCGGCGTGCTGGCCGGCCGTTTGTTTGACAAGTACGGCGTTCGCTGCCCGGTGATTATCGGCGTGTGCGTCATCGCCGTCGGCCTTGTCGGCTTCGTCGGCTTCCGCGTCGATTCGCCCATCGTGTTGGTGTCGGCGGTGTACGCGTTGGTGTCCATCGGCATCCAGTTCACCATGACCCCCGTGAATACGTGGGGCGTGAACTCGCTGCCCAACGATGCCATCCAGCATGCGCAAAGCACGGGCAATACCATCAACCAGGTGGCGGGCTCGTTCGGCACGGCGCTGCTGGTTTCGGTTTCGGCGGCGGCATCGAGCCAGGCCACGTGGCTGTCTGGCGTCGAGCAAACGTTTTTCGGCTACCACGCCTCGTTTACCGCCACGGCTCTTCTCGCCGGCATCGCATTGGTGCTGATCGTTGTGTTCGTGCGCGACAAGAAAGCATCGGCGAAAACCGCCGCGGCCGAGGCGCAGGACGCGTCGGCGCAGGGCGAGCGCGCGAGCGCCGAGCCCAGCGACGCGTTTGTGCGCGTCGCCGACAAAGCCCTTTCGGGAATGACTCTCGAACAGGCCATGAACCCGCATGCGGCAACCATTTCGAATGCTGCCACGATGGGTGAAGTGATGGATTTGATTGCCGAGACCGATACCACGGGCGTTTCGGTGGTCGACCCGCAGGGCAAGCTCGTCGGCTACGTGACCGACGGCGACATCATGCGTTACCTCTCGCGCGTCGAGCTGAACGTGAGCAATCCGCAGGCAGGCGTGAGCCTTTCGGTGAAAGATGATGAGGCGCTCGAGGCTCGCATCGCGGCGCTCGCAAACCTCAACGTTATGGAGCTTGCCACCAAACGCGTGATTTCGGTCGACGTGAATACGCCGCTCGATGTGGCGTGCGGCGTGTTGGCGAGCCGCAAGATCAAGAAAGTGCCCGTGACAAGGGATGGCGTGCTGGTTGGCGCGCTGAGCCGTCGCAATGTGCTTCATAGCGTGATTGGCGGCGTGGATGCCTCCAAGGCCGACGCGTCGTAGTGCGGCACGGCTTGTGCGCATTGCGGCCGCTAAACTTTGAAGCGCCCTATATGGCAAAGCCGGGTAACGGCCGCCGCGATGAATGCAGTTGCGGCGGCCGTTTCTGTAGAAGCTCTTCTAGACGAGAAGGCTCGTGGCGAAAAACCCCAGTGCGGCCATGCCCAGCGCACATGCGTACGTCGCTGCCAGGTACGCCGCGCCCTGCGCCGCATGCCCGCCGGTCAAAAGGCTCACCGCCTCGAAATTCATGGTAGAAAGCGTCGAGAACCCGCCCAAAAATCCCATGGAAATCGCCATGTGCTCGATGTTTCCCATATGGGCTTCAACTGCCAAAACGCAGCCGGCGATGCAGCACGCCACGGCGTTGATGCCCAACGTGTGCAGCGGGAAATTGCCCTTCAGCCGTGGCTTGAAATACGTGGTTGCCATATGTCGGCCCAGTGCGCCCAGCGCGCCTCCCAGGCCAACGGCCAAAAACGTCGCGAAACTCATCGAGCATCGCCGCCTCGTGACCGCTCGATGCGTCGACAGGTCGCGTAGCCGGCGAATGCGGCGGCCAACGTGGTTGCCACGGTAACCAGGAAATATGCGGCGAATATGCCGTAGCGCCCTTGCATCAGAAATTCCAGGTTTTCGGTCGAAAAGGCCGAAAGGGTGGTGAAGGCGCCCACGAACCCCACGCTCAGCGATTTCACTACGGGCGCAGGCAGATTCATGTTGCGGCTCACGTACAGGTTGATGATCTCCAGCGTGAAGCATCCGAAGACGTTCACCAAAAGCGTGGCGAAGGGGAATCCGCCATTCGCAGGAATGGCCAGCTCCAAAAAGTATCGAAGCGAAGCGCCCAAGAATCCCATCGCCATAACCAGCGGGGCGAGCGCCCGCGGGTCGTTTGCGATGCGCGATGCGCGATGGGGGAGCGTTTCGTGCGCAGTGCGTGACACGGCTTGCGGTCCTTTCCGAACGATTGGGGCGGCGGGCGGTGCCCGCAATGCGCGGGGCGGTCCATATGCCGCAGGTATAAGCGTGCGTGCGAGTATAGCGCGGCCATGTGCATTTTGCGCGAGGGCGAGCCTTCGCACGCGAAAGCTCGGGCGGCTCGGGTATACTAAGCAGACCAAATGCCTTGGATGGGCATGGGCGGCGCCATGTTCCGAACCTGGTCAGGTCGGGGACGAAGCAGCCATAAGGGGCCTCTGACGAGCGCCCTTGCCTATCCAGGGCATTTTATGTGCAGAGGGGCCGTGTGGCCCCTCTTTTGCAAAATCGGGGTAACGCCTCTGCGAAGTTTTGACTTCATGCGCTATGGTTTCGCGGATGACCCCAGATGAAAGGCCAGTTGTGAATATCATTCAATTCTTCTTGAATTTGCTTTCCGACCCGCGCGGCGCCATCGCCGGCTGGATTATTACCTTGGGCGCGGTGTGGGTGTACACGCCGCTGTTCCTTATTGTGTTCGTCGAGACGGGCTTGGTGTTCTTCCCGTTTTTGCCGGGCGACTCGCTGCTGTTCGCGGCGGGCGTGTTCTCGGCCGATGGCGGCGGGCTGAACATCGTCGCCTCGCTGCTGGTGTTCTACGCGGCGGCCATTTTGGGCAATACGTCGAACTACTGGATCGCTCGATTCTTCGGCAAGCGCATCATCGATTCCGGCAAAATAAAGGCGCTCACGCCCGAGCGCATGGCCAAGCTCGACCACTTCTTCGCGAAATACGGTGGCCTGACCATCGTCATCACGCGTTTCATGCCGTTCTTCCGCACGTTCGCGCCGTTCATCGCGGGTACGGGCCACATGAACTTCGGCAAATTCACGCTGTTCAACGCCATCGGCGGCATCTCGTGGGTTTCGCTGTTCGTATTAGTCGGCTACTTCTTCGGCGGCATCCCGTTCGTGCAAGACCACTTCGAGATCATCGTGCTGGGCATTGTTGCCGTGTCGGTTGCCCCCGCGCTTATTGGCGCCATCAAGGCGGCGCTCGGCTCGAAGAAGAAGGGCGACAAAACCAAAACCGCCAAGCACGCGGAATAGCGCGCCAGATTGATCTGCTCATATTTGCATGCCGCAAGGCGCGTCAAAACAGACGCGCCTTTTTTAATGTGATGGGGCACTAAATAATTTACCCGCTTAAAACCTCGTAACATGCGTGCGCTTTATTTTTATAATGCGGATTAAACGAAACGAGGGAAAGGGAGAAACGCAATGGGATTCGCGAAGAGCTCATCGCGCCTGCACGGCCTTGTGGCTGTCGGCGTTTTTGCTGCGTGCGTGTTTGCCGTGTCTGGCTTTTCGGCGTCGGCACTTGCGTCTGGCCAGCCTGCATATGCCGCCGACGCGCAATCGCAAACGGCAGGCGCCCAGCAATCGAAAAGCCAGGCCAACGAGCTGTATGCGGTATACGATAAGCAAACAAGCACGTGGGGCTTCGTTGACGCTACGGGATCGCTGGTTATTCCGTACCAGTTCGAATCGTTGGGAAGCATGCCCGGACAAGCGCCCGACCTGCAAACGGCCTACTCGTCAAGCCGCAGGTCGACAAGCTATTTCCCCGATTATGGAAGCGTTTCCGATGTGCCGGGCGGCATTATGGGCGACGACCCGTTCCCCGCACAAGACCCCGACACCGACAAATGGGGTTATATCGACCAAACGGGCGCATGGGTCATCGAGCCTGCCTATGAAGAGGCGCGCGTGTTCAGCGACGGGCTGGGCCTGGTGTATTCCAAAGATGCGGGCGCGGGTTTCGTGAACGCGCAGGGAGAGCTCGTTGCCAGCGGATACACGGCGGCCACGTCGTTTTCCGATGGCGTGGCGTTCGTCGCGGGCAAGCTTGATGACGAGAAGAACGGCATCAAGCACAACGGCTCCTATGCGGCGATCGACAAAAATGGCGCATGGGCGCTCGATTCGGCGAAAAGCTCTACCGAGACCGATCGCTACTGCTACAAAGCCCCTATTTTCTTCCACGACGGACTCGGCTTCAAAGGCATTGAAGACGGCAAGGCCATCTATATCGACAGCGAGGGCAACCAGGTGCTCAGCGTGAGTTCGGGCCACGAAAGCGACGGCGTGAAGATTTCCGCCGCCGGTCCGTTCTACGACGGCTACGCCATCGTGAAGCTGCAGGGCGGCGACGTGTGGGCCGAGGCGGGCTATATCGGCTTCGATGGCACCACGGCGTACGGCCTTGTGGACAAGACGGGAGCCTTGGTGAAAGACCCAACGGCCACATCCACGCAATGGGCGACGTTCGTCGATTTGTGGGGCGGCCTTAACCATGCGGGCGACGGCCTAGTCGCCGCCAAGGATTCGGTCTCGGGCCTGTGGGGTTACCTCGACGCGAAATCGGGCGAGTGGAAAATCCAGCCGCTCTTCTCGGGCGCGCTGCCGTTTTCCGGTGGCATGGCCTATGCGCAGGATTTTGCGACCGGCGATTGGGGCATCATCGACGATTCTGGCACATGGTCGGCCGTGCCTCGCATGAATAACTTCGACGCCGACGACGATACGCAATCTCTCGTCGCGGAAGGCGGCTTGGTGTACGGCAGCGCCGAAGCAACGGGCGGCGCCGCAAGCAACACGGTGCATGGGTGGATGAACGCCCAAGGCGAATGGGTCGCGTCATGGGGGCTGTAGCGATGAAACGAACGAATATACAAACCTTTTCCCTGGTCAAGTTTGCGGCGTTCGCTGTTGCGCTGTGCGCGGCCGTGGCAATTTCGGGCTGCACTATGAGCAAGGTCGAAGTCGATCAGTCGCAAGTGCAAAGCGATTTTGAGGGGTATGCCGAAGGCCTGGCGGGCGACTTCGTGCAAAGCCCCTACGTCGATAACGACGATTACGCGCTGACTGCTTTCGACGTTTCCGGCTCTCGCGTCGTCGATGGCGGCGATAACGTGTTCGATGCCACGGCGACGTTTGAAAACGGCGCGTTCCGCACCACCATGGACGTGGTGGCGACGTATACCAAAGACGGCGATTCATACACGCCTTCGTTCGAGGTGTCCAATGAATCCACGAAGGCCATTTCGGGTATCGTGTACGATCCGCAGGGCGTGCTGAACAATGTCGAGAGCGTCGATTTCGACGAAGACGACCAAACGTGCACCGTTTCGGCGGCCTACGAGCCAGAGTGGTTCGAAAGCGTGCAGGGCGATATGAAGTACGTGTACCGCTTCGACGGCGCGAAATGGGCGCCCGATTCCAGCGCGAACGACTCGGTGAAAGTCGACTACGGCCCGCTTGTCGCGACGTACGACCAATTCTCGGCAGATACCGACGCGGGCGGTTGCCTGAGCAAAATCGATATCACCAACGTTGACGAGAAAACGAGCGAGGTAACCGCGAACGTCACCTGGATGCGCGGCAAGCATTCCAACCATGCCGCAACGGCGGCGATGCGCAGCGTCACCGACGATTCCGATGTCACGCTTGACGCCACGGTGAAGGGCACGCTGTATTCCGCGCCCACCGAAGAGGGCAAGCATCGCGTGACGGCGACGCTCGTCGGCACGGCTTCCAACGGCAAGCAGATGGTGGTTGGCGTTTATGCCGGCGGCGATGCGTACAATCAGGATTGGACGCTGTGCTACAACGCTTCGGTGCAGGCCGACGATGCGGCCTATACCTGCGGCAGCACCATCTCGAAGAAAATCTAATCAACACGCTTCTGCCAATACGGCGAACTCTTTCGCAAGCGCCCGGCAACCCCGGGCGCTTCTTCTATAATGGGGCAGAATGCAACGGCGCCTTGCGCGCCCACACGAATGCGAAGGACTCACGCGATGTCGGAAGCCTTATACCGCAAATACCGCCCGCAAACGTTTGAAGACGTGGTGGGCCAAACCCATATCGAGCGCACGCTGAAAAATGCCATCGAGCAGGACAAAGTTGGTCATGCTTATATGTTCTGCGGTCCTCGCGGCACTGGTAAAACCACCACGGCGCGCCTGCTGGCGAAGGCTCTTCTGTGCGAAAAGGGCCCCACGCCCGCGCCCGATGGCACGTGCGAGCAGTGCCAAGCCATCGCCGAGGGCAACCATCCCGATGTGTACGAGCTGGATGCCGCAAGCCGAACCGGCGTCGACAACGTGCGCGAGGAAATCATCGGGCGCGTGCAGTACGCCCCGACGCGCGGCCGCTACAAGGTCTACATCATCGACGAGGTTCATATGCTCTCCATCGCGGCGTTCAACGCGCTGCTGAAGACGCTCGAAGAGCCCCCGAGCCATGTGGTGTTCATCATGTGCACCACCGATCCGCAAAAGGTGCCCGAAACCATTCAGTCGCGCTGCCAGCGCTTCGACTTCCATCGTTTGAGCAACGAAGAGATCATTTCGCGCTTGGGCGCGGTGTGCACGGCCGAAAACGTGCAGTTCGAGGGCGACGCGCTCGATTTGGTGGCCCATCGCGCGCAGGGCGGAATGCGCGACGCGCTTACCATTTTGGAGCAGCTCATCGCGTTCGGCGACGGCAACGTGACGGTTGAAGTGGCCAACGACGTGCTGGGCTCGCTTGACGTGGACGACATGAGCGACATCGTGCGCCACATCGCGCAGCGCGACGCCGCGGCATGCTTCACCTGGGTTTCCGAATATGTCGAAACTGGCGCCGACCTGGCGCGATTCGTGCGCGATTTGGCATCGTATATCCGCGATTTGTACGTGTTGTCGCTGACGGACGGCGCGGTTGCCGTGAATGCTCCGCAAAATGCTCTGCCGCGCATGGCGGGCGAGGCGCGCTTGTTCGGCGTCGACCGCCTGGCGTATATCTTGCGCGTGCTGGGCGATTTGAATACGGAATTGCGCACGTCCACCAACCCGCGCCTGTCGTTCGAGATAGGGCTTACGCGCATGGTGCGCCCTCAAAGCGACTTAACGCTAGAGTCCCTGGCCGCGCGCGTCGAGGTGCTCGAACGCGCCCTGGCGCAGGGTGCTGTTGCGGCGCCTGCGTCTGCGGCATCGGCCGCATCGGCGAGTGCTGCGCCCGCTGCTGTTCCCGCCTCGGCAAATGCTGGTTACCGGGCCGCTGCCCAAACGCCGGCTCGTCCCGCCGCGTCGGCGGCTCAGGCGGCTGCGCGTCCGGCGCAGCCCCAGCAACAGTTCCGCCGACCCGAGCCGCGCCCGGCGCAGCCTGCTCCTGCCGCACGCCAAGCGGCCCCCGTCGACAAGGCGGCCGAATTCCGCGCTCAGCTCGAGCAACGCCGCGCCCAGCGTTCGGGCGCATCCTCGGTGGCGCCTGCGGCTTCCGTCGCTCCGACGCATTCCGCTGCAGCTCCCGCGCAAGCATCGCCCAAGCCTGCGGCGGCATCGGCCGCGGCGAGCGATGAAGTGAAAGCAAAAATTTCTAACCCCGCGGCGCTGCAGCGCGGCTGGCAAACGGTGCTTGCCGACCTTAAACGCCAGCGTGCGGCCTATGGCGCGCTGCTGCTTTCGGCGCGCGTAGTGGCCGAGCCTGACGCGTCAGGCATCGCCATCGAGTTCTCGCCCGAGAACTCCTTCGCGTTCTCGGCTGCGCAGAAGCCCGATATTACGGCTGCGCTCGAGGTCGCATTGGCTGCGGCCTTCGGCGGCGTGGTCCCGTTCCGCATAACCCAGGGCAATTCCGCTGCTGCGTCCGCGTCTGTGCCCCAATCTGCGCCAGCCGGTCAGCCGGCGCCGCGCTTCCAGCGCCAAGCTCCGGTTCCCGCGCCGCAGCAAACGCCGGCAGGCAATCAGGCACCGCCTTGGGAAGACGATGTGGTGCCCTATACCGATGCCGATATAGCGGCATATATGCCGGAAGAGGAGCAGCCCCCTTTTTCCGATCCTGATGCGAGCATGATGGCCGGGGCGCCGTCGCATCAGGAAAGCGCGCCCCAGCAGCCAGCGCCGCAATCTGCGGCAAGCAACCCGTTTGCGAACAGGGCCATGCCCTCGTTCGGCGAGCATCATGTCGATCAGGCCGAGGCAAGCATCGAGGCTCAGTCGGCGCAATCTGCGAAGGCGAATCCTTTCGCGAATCGCGCAATGCCCGAGGGAATTGGCAAGAATAAGCCTGCGCCGGCTGAACGGCCCGCCGCGAAGCCCGCGCCCAAGCAAGAGAAGCGCGGGGTCGACAAGCCTGCGAAAAAACGCAAGACTGCGGCCGACAAGCTGGCCGAGGCGGTGGCGCAATTCGGCGATGCGATGCTGGTGGTCGGGCCCGATCCGGTGGACCCGTTCCCCATCGCGCAAAAGCTCGGCTTCGATTCCATGCCCGATCCGAAGTTGAAGTCGAAGAGCCTTGCGAAGCCCAAGGGCTGGCCCATGCCTTCCGAC
>CALBLG010000178.1 GCA_937895975.1 uncultured Slackia sp. | reverse complement strand
ACACGGAAGACGCGCGCTTCCCAGACCAAAATCCACAGTCACAAATCGGGATTTGAGGCACAAACGTGTTAGAGGTCCAGAGCGTTTAGCGCGTTGGGCAAGAAAAAGCGAGTTATGCGTGATTGCGCGTCGTTTCTCGGGTCGCGTGCAAGAAAACGCGAATTGTGTGCGATGAAAGCTGCAAATCGGGGCTTTTCCCTTAAGTTTGAGCTGGTTTATAGCGATTTCCCCGAAGACTTGCCAGGCCCTCGGCTTCTCAATCGCGCACGGCTGTTGTTTTCTTCCATCGTGAAAAGTCGCATGATTTTGCCGTATAGTGGGCACCATGAACAAGAGCAATCAAAACCCCTATTCCGCCTGCGACTCGCGGCAATCGAACCGGCAGCAACCCGGCTCGCAGGGCGGGTTCGTTCCCGCTTCGCCCGCGTGGCCCCGTCACGCGGCAAACCCGTATGCCGCTCGTGGCGCGGGCAATCATGCTGCCGGCGCCCATGGCGTCTATGAGGACAACGGGTCTTTCCCTCCGCCCGTGCAGAACGCATCCGACTATTCCCGCGCGAATTATGGTGCCCATATGGGCGCTGGTCGTGGCGGCAACCGCGGCGGCAATGCGGTGCGCGGCAGTGGCGGCGGTCGGTCGGGCGGCAACGGAAAACGCCGCATGTGGACCGTTGTGCTGGCGATTGCCGTTTTGGTGCTTATCGCGTCGCTTGCCACGTTGGGCGTTATCGGCTATGGCTATTGGCATGGCACGAAGGTCTACGATGAAATTGCCCAGCAATCGGGCCTGGCCAAAGAGGAAAACGCCCTTGCCGACATGACGGTGGACTGGGACACGCTGCGCGCGCAAAACGAAGACATCGTCGGCTGGGTGTATATGCCCAACACGAGCGTCGATTACCCCATCGTGCAAGGTGACGATGACGAGGAATACCTGAAGAAGGATTTCAACGGCGATACGGGCGGCCTGGTTCACAAAGGCACGATTTTCCTGTCGTCGAGCAATGCGAGCGACTTCTCTGACGAGAACAACTTCATTTACGGCCACAACATGAACGACGAAACCATGTTCGCGCACATCTTGGCCATGACCGACCAGGCGGCGTTTGACGACGCGCGCACGTTCTATATTCTTACGCCTACGCAAAACTACCGGTGCCGCACGTATGCGCTCGATGTGGTGGCGAACACCGAAACCAACATTCTGCAGCCGACGTTCGCCGACAACTCGGCCATGCTGTCGTACATGACGGCGCGCATAAACAACTCCGCGGTGAATGCTCCCACCGATGTCGACCTTGCGTCGGTCGCGAAACTGTTCACGCTTATCACCTGCGGCGACGACTACGCCACCACGCGCGCCATTCTATTCGGCGGCTGCGTGGAACAAGCCGTGCCGGCAAATGCGGAATAACTTGCGGTGCACGGCGGCGAACGCAATCGTGGCTGAAAATGCGTCCATTCAGTCGCAGTGCATGCCCCTGATTGCCTTGGATGCCGCAATGCTCGCCAATGACCTGCGATTATTCGATCTCGGAATACCTTAAGCGCAAAAGCTGGCCTGAAAGTGCCGCGTTGGCGACTGAATCGTCGCATTTCCTGCCAATCCCAGCCCATTTCGCCATTCCCCGTTTGTTTCATCTGTGCAGGCACGCTTTTCCACGCTAGAGCGCGCT
>CALBLG010000177.1 GCA_937895975.1 uncultured Slackia sp. | reverse complement strand
GAACAACAGAATTCTATCCTCCAGCAGGCCCCCGTCAAGCGGCAAGCAGCAAATACAGGCCAAGAACAAAGACGACCACGCTCGTTCCAGAGCCGAGCGGGCGGAACGAAAAAACGCCGCACATTCGAGCGGCGCTTCGGCAGGAGCAAAACGAAATCTCATTCGCATCCAAAGACAGCGAGAGCCCGCACGACGGATTCGATACCCGCGAAAGCCGAGCGCCGCGTACTTCGGTACGCAAGCGAAAGCTTGAACGGGTAGCGAACCGCCGTGCGGGCTCGCAGCGTCAAGGACAGTGCCGTTCGTTAGAACGGCACAATGATTATTTGCCCAAATCGGGATGGAGCAGCGACGGGGCCGCGCCCAAAAGCAGACGGGTGTAGTCGTCTTTCGGGTTGTTGAACACCTCGGCGGCGGTGCCGCGCTCTACCGCTTTGCCCTTGTTCATAACAATGATGCGGTCGGAAATATAGCGCACCGTTTGGATGTCGTGGCTGATGAACACCATCGACAGGCCCAGTTCCTTCTTCAGGTCGGTGAGCAGGTTCAGAATCTGCGCACGAACCGAAACGTCGAGAGCCGAAGTGGGCTCGTCGGCGATGATGGCGTCGGGCTTCAGCGACAGAGCGCGCGCGATTGCAACGCGCTGGCGCTGGCCGCCGGACATCTGACCAGGCAGGGCTTCCAGAACCGAACTGGGCAGGCCGACCATTTCGATGAGCTCTTTGATGCGCTTCTCGCGCTCGGCCTTCGTGCCCACGTTGTGCACGACCATCGGGTCGAGCAGCTGGTCGTGGACCGTCATGCGGGCGTTCAGAGCGGTAGCCGGGTCCTGGAACACGACAGAAATCACGCGGCCGATGGTCTTGCGCATATCGGCCGTGCGCTTCGTAACGTCGACGCCCTTGAAATACACCTTGCCCTCGGTAGGCGCCTGCAGGCCGCACATCACGTTTGCCGTGGTGGACTTGCCGCAGCCCGATTCGCCTACGATGCCGATGGTCTCGCCAGGCATGAGCTTCAGCGTAAGGCCGTCGACGGCGGTCACCTTGTTCGGATGCAGGATGGAACCAGTGCGGGTCTTGAACACGACGCGCACATTATCCAGAAAGATAATCGGCGTCTGCTCGGTGGCGTTCGCGTTTTCGGTCATTACTGCTCACCTCCGTAGGGCGTCAGACCCAGACGTTTCATTTCCTCATCGGGCAGTTCGGCGTACCAGTGGTTGGCCGTGCCGGCATGCTTCAAGATGGGGCGCACGTCGGAGTGCAGGTCGGGATGGCTCGAACGCGGCGCGAAGCGATCGCCCTTCGGGAAGTCTTTCGGCGAAGGCACCGAGCCGGGAACCTGATGCAGGCGGCCCGAACCGGCCTCGATCGAAAGCACCGAGCCAAGCAGGCCGCGAGTGTACTCGTGAATCGGGTTGGTGAGGATGTCGTTGACCGAACCCTGCTCCACAACCTGACCGGCGTACATAACGGTAATCGAGTTCGCGACCTGGGCGACGAGCGCCAGGTCGTGGCTCACGAACACCATCGCGAAGCCGAGCTCCTTCTGAAGGCGCTTCAGCAGGTCGACGACCTGCTTCTGCACGGTAACGTCCAAAGCCGTGGTGGGCTCGTCGGCGATGACGACCTTCGGGTCGCGCGTCAGAGCCATGGCGATAAGCACGCGCTGGCGCTGGCCGCCCGAAAGCTCGTGCGGGTAGGAGTCGAGCGTACGCTTCGGATCCAAGCCCACCAACTCGAGCAGTTCCTCGGCGCTGCGGGTGCCGCCGCGCTTGGTGAGCTGCTTCATCTGCGTCTTAATCAGCATGGACGGGTTCAACGAAGACAGGGCGTCCTGGTAAATCATGGCGATTTCGCGGCCGCGCAGCTGGTTCTTCTCTTTCTCGGTCATGGCGAGCAGGTTCTTGCCCTGGTACAGCACCTCGCCCGAGATTTGAGCCTTCGGGTCGAGCAGGCCCATGATGGTGAGCGACGTGATGGACTTGCCGCAGCCAGACTCGCCGACCAGGCCCATGGTCTGATGCGGGCGAACTTTGAAGCTGACGTTGTCGACGACGTTCACATCCCCATGGCGCGGGAACTTGATGCAGAGGTTCTTTACCTCGAGGATGGGCTCGGCCGAAATGTTCGAGGGCGCGCGGTCGGTGCGCTGGTTCTCGACGATCTTCAGCTGAGCCAGACGCTCCTGCAAAGAAGCGGCCTGGGCCTCGTAAGCCAGAACCGGGTTGGCGACCAGACGGTCGGCCTCGCGGTCGGAATTCAGGTCGGAATCGCTAGCCTTGATGGCAGCCTTAGGCGCAGCGGCCATAGCGTCGGTCATGCCCTCGGACAAGATGTTCAGGCACAGAACCGTAATCATGATGGCCAAGCCCGGGAACAGGGCCTGCCACCAACGGCCGGCCAGAACGCCCGCGCGAGCATCGGCAAGAATGTTGCCCCACGTCGGCGTCGGCTCGGGGATGCCGGCAGAGATGAACGAAAGCGAAGCCTCGAATACGATGGCGTCTGCAACCAGCACGATGGTGAACACCAGAACCGGAGCGATGCAGTTGCGCACCACGTGCTTCCACAGAATCCACGGGGCGCGGGCGCCCGACACGATGACGGCGCGCACGTAATCTTTGCCGTATTCGCTCACGATGTTCGCGCGCACGATGCGGGCGATCTGCGGAATGTAGAGGAAGCCGATGGCGAAAATCAGCGACGGCAGGTTGTTGCCGAACACGATGACGAACGTGGCGGCCAGCGCGATGCCCGGGAACGACATGATGATGTCGAGGATGCGCATGATGACTTCCGAGATCCACTTGCGCGAAACCGCGGCGAGCGAACCGATGATGGAGCCGAACACGAGCGCGAATGCGGTTGCGCCCAGGCCGATGGTCAGCGAGTAGCGCGCGCCGTACATCATGCGCGACAGAACGTCGCGGCCCTTGTCATCGGTGCCGAACAGGAATTCGGCATCGGGAGCCTGGCGGGCGGTGTAAATCGCCAGCGGATCGTGCGGGGCGATGAAGTTCGCCAGGCACGCGACCAACACGACGGCGATCAGCACGATGAGCGAGATGCGAGCGCCGATAGACATCGCCTTCCAGCGTCGGAAGCGCACCTTGCCGGCATTGTCTTCCATTTTCTTGGTGAGGTTTCCACGAAGTTGAGCTGCCATGCTACACCGTCCTGATTCGCGGATCGATCAGGATATAGAGCATATCCACCACGATATTGATGATGATGAACGTCACGGCAACCACCAGCACAACGCCCTGGACGAGCATGGTGTAGTTGGACTGGATGCCGGACAGAATGGCCATGCCCATGCCGGGCAGGTTGAAGATGACCTCGATGACGACGGCGCCGCCCA
>CALBLG010000176.1 GCA_937895975.1 uncultured Slackia sp. | reverse complement strand
TTCAGCAGCGTGGACTTGCCCATGCCGTTC
Organism: uncultured Slackia sp.; assembly: GCA_937895975.1. Classification (GTDB taxonomy): domain Bacteria; phylum Actinomycetota; class Coriobacteriia; order Coriobacteriales; family Eggerthellaceae; genus Slackia. Next base: position 1,559 of record CALBLG010000176.1, on the reverse strand, counting down.
GGGCCCACCACGCCGATTTTCGCGCCGGGGTAAAACGACAGCGTGACGTCGTCGAGAATCACCTTGTCGCCATGCGCCTTGCGCGCCTTGTACATGGTGTAAATGAATTCCGCCATGCGGGACTCCTTTTTCGTCGTAGGGTTGCGCCGCCGAGCCGTGCGGCCGGCCGACGCGCCATTGCGAATTGCACAGCGTCCCATTCTACCAGCACGGTCGCGCCTCGCATGCCGCGACGCCGCCGACCCCACAACACGCGCGTATCATGAAAAGCGCGTGGTTTCGTTTCCGTTGCGTTACAATACCGCCTTGTGCCCAGACGCGAGCCGTATGTAGGTTCGCGCCCGCGCACGAGAAACCGCGGCGACGCGCCTGCGCGAGCCGCACGTCAATATCCCTTTCGAGAAGGAACAATCGTGACGAAGAAAATCATCCTGGATTGCGATCCCGGGCATGACGACGCAGTCGCCATCCTGCTCGCGTTGGGCAATCCGGAAATCGAGCTTCTGGGCGTCACCACCGTCGGCGGCAACCAGAGCCTCGACAAGGTGACCTACAACGCCCGCGCGGTGCTCGAGAAGGCGCACGCCACCGACGTAGCCGTATACGCCGGCTGTGACCGCCCCATCGTGCGCCCGCAGGAAGTGGCCGCGTCGATTCACGGCGAAAGCGGCCTGGACGGCGTCGAGCTGCCCACGCCCAGCCGCCCGCTTGAGAGCAAGCACGCGGTGAACTATATCGTGGAAACCATCATGAACAGCGAGCCCGGCACCATCACCCTGGTTCCCACCGGTCCGCTGACCAACATCGCCATGGCCGTGCGCATGGAGCCGCGCATCGTCGAGCGCGTGAAGGAAGTCGTGCTGATGGGCGGCGGCTACCACGTGGGCAACTGGAGCGCCGTGGCCGAGTTCAACATCAAAGTCGACCCCGAGGCCGCGCACATCGTGTTCAACGAAAAGTGGCCGCTCACCATGGTGGGCCTGGATCTTACCCACCAAGCGCTGTGCACGCCCGCCGTGCAGAAGCGCATCGAAGAGGTTGGCACGCCGCTGGCCACCTTCGTTTCGGGCCTGATGGACTTCTTCCGCAAGACCTACCAAGACAACCAAGACTTCGTCGACCCGCCGGTGCACGACCCCTGCACCGTGGCCTATCTCATCGACCCGAGCTGCGTGCAAACGCGCCGTTGTCCGCTTGACGTGGAAATCCACAGCGAACTGACGCTGGGCATGACGGTTGCCGACCTGCGCGGGCCCGAGCCTTCCGCCGAAGAGTGCCACACCCAGGTGGCCACGAAGCTTGACTTCGACAAATTCTGGGATCTTGTGACTGACGCTATCGAAAGGATCGGCTAACCTCCCATGGCTGCTGAAGCTTCCAAACCCAAAACCTTCGACGAGGGCGGCAAGAACATCGTCGCCCTTATGGTCGCGCTGCTCGTGGCCATTTTCGCGTTCCAGCTGAACGCATCCATGCTTTCGCCCGCGCTTGTGGCGATGCAAAACGAGCTGAACACCACCGCCACTGAAATCGGCAACACGCAAACGGTGTTCTTTACG
>CALBLG010000175.1 GCA_937895975.1 uncultured Slackia sp. | reverse complement strand
GTGGGACACTTGCCTCCGGGGAAATCGTCCCAACCCCTGGGGACTTTTGGCTCCACCCTGCCTAGCAAATGCGCGGCAGCTGCTCGCCGACGAGCATGTCCAGGATGCGGCGCGTGCCGAAGCCGGTTTCCAGGAACACCTTCGGGCCGCGGGTGTCGTCGGCTGCCTCCACGTGGCCGATGATGGCCGCGTCGGTGCCGTATTTGTTGGCCTGCATGGCGGCAAGCGCGGCCTGCGCCTGGTCGGCGGGCACAATGCAGACCATCTTGCCCTCGTTGGCAACCTGAAACACGTCATAGCCCAGCATGTCGCATGCGCCGCGCACAATATCTTTCACGGGCACGTCGTCTTCGGCAACCACCATGTCCACGCCGCTTTGCGCGCCCAACTCGTTCAGCGTGGAAGCCAGGCCGCCTCGGGTGGGGTCGCGGAAGCAGCGCACGTCGGGGGCGGCGGCCAGCACATCGGCGATGAGCCCGTTCAGCGGGGCGGCGTCGCTTTCGATGGGCGCGGTGAACGACAGGCTTTCGCGCTGGCTCATGATGCAAATGCCATGGTCGCCCAGCGTGCCGGAAAGCAAAATGACGTCACCCGGTTGGCAGTGCGCGCCCGAAAGGTCCACGCCCGCAGGCACCAGGCCAACGCCGGCGGTGTTGATGTAAATGCCATCCCCGTGGCCGCGATTCACGACCTTCGTGTCGCCCGTCACCACATGCACGCCCGCCTCGTTGGCCACGTCGCGAATGGTTTCGCAAATGCGTCGCAGGTCATCCATGGGGAAACCTTCTTCAAGCACCATGGCGACCGACAGATATTTCACCTTGGCGCCGCTTGTGGCCACGTCGTTCACCGTGCCGCACACGGCCAGGCGGCCGATATTGCCGCCGGGGAAGAAGTGCGGCGTTACCACGAACGTATCGGTGGAAAACGCCAGGCGCTCGCCGGGAGCGGGCGCGGGCAGCAAAGCGGCATCGTTGCCCTGGGCCAGCTCTTCGGAGCCGTACGTAGCGGCGAACACGTCATCGATAATGCGCTTCATCATGGTTCCGCCGGAGCCATGACCTAAAAGCACCGTTTCATCAGCCATTTAGGGGACCTCCATCCAATAAAGAACGTGTTGAGTGCTCAGGGCGTTTAACACATCCAAAGCACGAGGCCAAAGGCCTCGAACAAACTTCCAAAAAGCCAAGCGAACGAGGAAAGCGCCGCGTTTTCATCCTGCCAGGGCGAACTGGGTAGCGGTGCCGGCGGAGGGGTGCGCAGGCATGCTCGGTTTCTCAAATTCATCAAAAACGGGAAACCGCAGCGGCACGCATAGCGAGCAAAGCGAGCGGTAGTGCCGCGTGCATGTCTGCGCACCCTCCGCCGGCACCGCGGACGACCTCGACTAATAATATCGGTAGTACGCGGCGCAGGAGCCCTCGGAGCTCACCATGCACGGCCCCACGGGGTTTTCCGGCGTGCATACCTTGCGAAACAGCGGGCACTCGTTCGGCGCCATGATGCCGCGAAGCACGTCGCCGCAGCGGCAGCCCTTCGGCTCAACCGTGGGCTCGGGCTCAACATCGTGCACGCGTACGGCGTCGAAGTCGGCGAATTCTTCGCGAATCTTGTAGCCGCTGCCTTCGATGGGGCCAAGTCCGCGCCAGGTTGCGGTGCAAGTTTCGAACACCTCGTCGATTGCGGCAAGCGCCACGGGGTTGCCCTCGGGCATCACGCCGCGCGCGTACGCGTTCTCGATTTCGGCGCGGCCCTCGTGCAGCTGGCGCATGATCATGGCGATGCCTTCCAGCACATCAAGCGGCTCGAAGCCCGTGATAACGCCGGGAATATGGTACTTCTCGGCTAGGAACTGGTAGGGTTTCATGCCGATAATCGTGCTTACATGGCCAGGCAAAATAAGCGCGCTCACCTGCAAGTCGGGGTCGCCCATCAGCACGTCAAGCGCGCCGGGCATGTTCTTGTGCGCGGCGAACACGGTGAAGTTCGCAAGCCCCATGGCTTTCGCGCGTTTGATGGCCATGGCCACAAGCGGCGTGGTGGTTTCGAAGCCTACGCCCACGAACACCACCGGGCGCGTGGGGTTTTCCTTCGCGATAACCAACGCGTCGAGCGGCGAATACACGATGCGAATGTCTTGGCCGGCGGCTTGCTCTTTCAGCAGCGAGCTGGTGGAACCGGGCACGCGCGTCATGTCGCCGAACGTGGTGATGATGACGTTCGGCACACGCGACAGCGCGATTACCGTGTCGATGTCGCGGTTGCTGGTAACGCACACGGGGCAGCCCGGGCCGCTGGCAAGGCGGCAGCCCTCGGGCATCAGCGAGCGAATGCCGTTGCGCGCGATGGACACGGTATGCGTGCCGCATACCTCCATAAGCGTGGCGTGCTCGGGCGCCAGCATCTGGATGCTTTCGATAAGCCCGCGTGCGAGCACCGGGTCTTTGAAACTTTTCTGGTCGACCATGGCCGCACCTTACGCCATGGCCGGCTGCGGCTGCGCGTCGTTGGCGAATTCGGGGAATTGGCGAATGAGGTCGAGCGTCTCGTTGGCGGCCTCTTCGCTCACCACCTCGATGGCGAAGCCGGCATGCACCAGCACGAAATCGCCCACCTTGGCAGCGGGGGTAAGGTCGACCGAAATGGCGCGCGTGACGCCCAAAATATCGACGGTCGCCATATTGCTCTCGTCGATTTCGGTGATTTGCGCGGGAATGGCAAGGCACATAAGAAAGTTCCTCCCTTTATTGATGAACGTCGGCCGCAGCCCTGCGAGCTGCGGCGATGACGGCTTGTCCGAACGAAACGCCGCCGTCGTTGCACGGCAGCTCTTTATTCAATGCCACGGTGAAGCCGGCGGCTTCCAGCGTGGCGAGCGTGTGTTCCAGCAAGTAGCGGTTCATGAATACGCCGCCCGCCAGCGCCACAGTGGAAATGCCGTAGGCGGCGTTGGCCACCAGGCATGCCTGCGCGATGGCCTCAACCATGGCGTCGTGGAATTTGCGCGCGATGGTCGGCGTGGGCACGCCGGCGTCCATGTCGTCGAGTATGCCTTTGAACACGGGCGCGGCGTCCAACAGAATGACGCTGGTGTCGTGCGCGGTGCTGTCGGGGTTGGCGCAATTCTTCGTGATGGCCACGTGATAGGGCTCTCCGGTTGCGGTGGAGTTCGCCTTCCGCGCACGGCCCAGCGTCGCATCGCCCATGGCCGCTTCCAGCAGCACGGCCGCCTCGCCCTCGTAGGCGGGGTGTTCGCACACGCCCAGAAGCGCACTCGCCGCGTCGAACAGACGGCCGACGCTCGAAGTGCGCGGGCAATTCAGGTCGCGTTCAATCATGCGGGCGCATACATCCGCGGCGTCGCCCAACGCTTCAAGCATGGGGGCCGCCGCCGGGTGCTCCAGCAGGTCGAATTCGTGCAGCGCGCCATAGGCCATGCGCAGCGGGTTTTTCACCGCGGCTGCGCCGCCCGGCATGGGGATGTAGGCGAAGTTCGCGAAGCGCTCGAAGTCGGTGCGATTGGCGAGCATCACCTCGCCGCCCCAGATGCGTCCGTCGTAGCCGTAACCTGTGCCGTCGAATGCCACGCCGATGGTCGCCTCGTCAAGGCCGCATTCCGCCATGGCGCTTACGACGTGCGCGTGGTGATGCTGGATCTTTTCGACGGGCAGCGCAACGCCCGCATCGGCGGCGCGACGGCTGGCGTCGTCGGCCCATTTTGATGACAAATATTCGGGATGCATGTCGGCGGCGATGCTGTCGGGTGTCGCGCGGAATAGATCCTCGAAGTGCGACTTCGCTTCGAGCCACGCGTCGAATGTCTCGGCGTTTTCCATATCGCCTATATGCTGGCTCACGAATGCTTCGTCGCCGCGCAGCAGGCAGAAGGTGTTCTTCTGCTCGGGGCCGGCGGCAAACAGTACGCGTTTTGGCTGGTTAGCAGCTTGAGGCGTTTCGGAATCGGCGCTAGCGCTGGCATCGCCTTTCTCTGCGGCGGAAATGGGCATGGGCGCGTATCCGCGTGCGCGGCGCACCATTTGCACGGCGTTGCCGGCCGACCCGGCCGAAATCACGCGCACCACCGAATCGTCGAAGCGGCAGCGGATGGGACGGTCGTTGCCCAAAAACGCATCGGCCACGTCGGCCAAGCGCTTGTGCGCCTCAGCGTCGTCGATGCAAATGGGCTCGTCGTGCAGGTTGCCCGACGTCATGACCAGCGGCCCGCCGAACGCGGCGAGCAACAGGTGCTGCACCGGGGTGTAGGGCAGCATAGCGCCCAGTTCAGGCAGGTGGTCGGCCAAGCCGGCCGCGAACGCGGCGTCGGTCTGTTTCTTCAACAGCACGATGGGACGTTGCGGGCCGGTGAGCAGGCGGCGTTCCGCGTCGTTCACATGGCATGTTTCGCGCACGTCGTCCAGCGTGCGATACATTACGGCGAACGCCTTTCCTTCGCGACGCTTGCGGCGGCGCAGCTCGGCCAACGATTCAGGGTTGCGCGCGTCGCATGCCAGATGGAAACCGCCCAGGCCCTTCACGGCTACAATGCGGCCTTCGCGCAAAAGCTCGGCGGCACGCGCGATAATGGCGTCGCTGGCTTCGAGCGTCGTGCCCCACAGCGTTCCGCGCTCGTCGGCTTCGGTGCCGGCAAGCGCGCCCTTGGGCGCGTCACCTTCCGCAAGCCCCTTTTCCCACCAGGAGATATGCGGTCCGCATTCGAAGCACGCATCGGGCTGCGCATGGAAGCGGCGATTCGACGGGTCGCGGTATTCGGCGTCGCAATCATCGCACATAGCGAAGCCGGCCATGCTGGTTTTCGCGCGGTCGTAGGGCAGCCCATCGATAATGGTGAAACGCGGCCCGCAATTCGTGCAGTTGATGAATGGATAGTGATAGCGGCGGTTGTTCGGGTCGAACAGCTCGGCCACGCATTCGTCGCAGGTGGCCAAGTCGGGCGACACCAGCGTGGTGGCGTCGGCCTCGGCATCGTCGGAATAGCGAATCTCGAAATCGGCGAAGCCTTCCAGCGCCGATTCTTTCATGTCGATCTCGTCCACGCGCGATGCCGCCGGCGCGTTGTTGTTGATTTCCATCACCAGCGCGTCGATATCCTCGGCTTCGCCTTCCGCATGCACGAACACGCCGGCCGTGGCGTTGAGCACCCAGCCGCAAATATTGTGGCGCCGCGCCGCGTTGAATACGAACGGGCGAAAACCGACGCCCTGCACAACGCCGTGAACTTCTATGTCGAGGGCTTCCCTCATGAATGCTCCTTGGGGTTAGTGCGTGTGGCCGTGGTCGTGCGGGTGCGCGTGCTGCGGGTGGTCGTGCGCGTATGCCTTCGCGGCGCTTACGGCTTCGGCCGCCGGGGTGGGGCGGTTCTCGTACACGCCGTGGCCAGTGGACGTCATAGTGAGGCGCCCGTGCGTCACGCCCTTCGTGCCCAAAATGATGTTCGAGATGGTTTGGATCAGCCCGCTTTCGCCGCGCAGGATGATGACTTCCATGCAGGTGTCGGCGTCGAGGTGCACGTGCATGCTCGATACGATTTGCTCGAAGAACTCGTGCTGAATGCTGTCGAGCTTGTCGCGCACGTCGCCGGTATGGTGGTTGAACACGATGGTCAGCGTGCCCATGACCTCTTCACCAGGCATGGAGCATTCTTCCTCGATAAGCGCGTCGCGCACCAAGTCGCGGATGACTTCGCTGCGGTTTTTCGCAAGGCCGCGGCGTGCCACCAGGGCGTCAAACCGAACCAGGAGGTTCTCGGGCATTGCCACCGAGAACCTCATAAGGTCTTGGGCCATGGCCTACACCAATTTGACGGTAACGCCGCTCGCCTTCTCGGCGTCGTCTTCCAGCGCGTCTTTCGCGTCGTCGAGCAGCGCGCGAATGTCGTCGAGCGCGCTCATGGCGGCGTGCAGCTTTTCGCCCACGGTTTCGTAGCCCGCGTCTTCGGCCTGGTGGGCCAGGTTGTGTGCCCAGCGACGCTCCAGCTTGATGTGGTCGTCGATCTGCTCGATCATTTGCTCGAACTGTCCGGTGTTAATTCCGTTGGTGCACATAGTGGACTCCTCTTCTTGTCGCTGTGCGGGGCGGCGGTGCGCCTGGTGTGCAGGCTCGTGCGACGGACGCGTGTCGGCGTCTCGTCTGCTAGCGCGCGTTTGTCGCGCCCTCGCGTCGCCCTGGGTTGGCGTTATTATGGTCCTGCGCAAGTGCCATTTAAAGCATGAAAAGGGAATCGGTGTGAAAAAACCCACGAAAAGTAACATGTACCTGGATGCGAAGCTCGAACAGCTCGCGGCGTTCGATGCCGCCATCGATGGCGACGTAGATGCTGACGTGTGCATCGTGGGGTTTGGGCGACTTCCCGACCAGGTTCTTTCCGCATTGCGGGCGGCTTGCGCAGGAATTGGCATGCCAGACCCGGTGGTAGTCGACGCTTCTCAGCTGGCCGAGCCGGCGAATGCGACCTATGTGCTGGAAGCGCTCGACCCGGCGGCGGTCATCGTGGCCGATGAAGTTGCGGCCGAAATGGTGAGCGACGGTTACCATGCGAAGCTTCCGCTGAACGCGCCCGTGCGCTTGCTGGGCCGTCCGGTGGTCGCATTCGAATCGTTCCAAGCCGATTTGGCCGACGACAAGTTGAAACAGCGCGATTGGGCGCTCTTGAAAACGTTGAAACGCAAATAGGCGTCGAGCGTAGGCGTAGGTGAGGGCACGGGGTACGGGTGCCGTGGTACGGGCGCCGTGTGCGGCCACGGGGTACGGGCGCCGTGGCGCTTGGGCCTGTTCGGTTTGTTGGGACCGACGCGCTCCAGGTTCGTTGGGGCAACTTCGTCGGACGATA
>CALBLG010000174.1 GCA_937895975.1 uncultured Slackia sp. | reverse complement strand
AACGCGCGGTAGCCGGTCATCACGTCGTCGAACGCGAAGCCGTAGATGGCTTTGATCAGCCACCGCACCAGGTCGTTGCCGAACCCGTGGAACGCGCGGTCGTTCTCCTCGCCGTAGCTGCCGTTGGACAGCCTGTCGCCCACCGTCATGTCGGCCTCGCCCGCCTGCAGCGGCGCGAGCAGCCCGCGGGCGGCCTCGGCCGGGTAGGTGTCGTCGCCGTCGACCATGATGTAGTAGTCGGCGTCGATGTCGCGGAACATCGAGCGCACCACGTTGCCCTTGCCCTGGCGCGGCTCGCGGCGCACGACGGCGCCGTGCTCGGCCGCGATCTTGGCCGTGTCGTCCTTGGAATTGTTGTCGTAGACGTAGACGGCCGCCTCGGGCAGCTCGCGCTTGAAGTCGTCGACGACCTTGGCGATGGTCACCGACTCGTTGTAGCAGGGGATAAGCACCGCGATGCTGTCGCGCATTTCTTCCTCCATATATCGAAACTCGCGTAAACGCGCAGGTTACATAAACTACGCGATTATACTGCCTGGCCCTGCCCACGTTTCATCGAGATTGCCTATGCAGATAATCGGCAGAATCGTGAAAACGCTTTCAGAAACGCAATGTTCAATTTCCGAATTCACCGCGCCCTTAAAAAGCTTGTTGTTGCAAGAAATCGTGAGTTGTGCGCGATGGCTTCCTTATTTTCGCGCGAACAAGGAAGTTAGCTCTGGCTTTTTGCAGGTGATTCGCTGACTGTGAAATCGTTTTCAGCAATTCTGGCCAAAGAATTCGCGCATAACTCTACTTTTCTTGCAGCAACGGCGCTCCTACTCTTCGCTGGTAAGAATGGCAAAGCTGTCCATGGTGTATTCGCCCGAAATGCGCACACGGTTGAGCGCCGTCACGTCGTCGCCGATATAGCACCAGTCATTGTTCGTGGTGAACGCGCAGCACAGGCCAGCCTCGGTCACGGCCTGCTGGCCTTCGGCCGTGGTATCGCCAAAGGGGTAGGCGAACGCCTGGCCGCTGCCTACGATGGTTGCGCTATCGCGCAGGTCGCTCACGATTTCATCTTTGGTCATGGCTGAGATACGTCCACCGTGCCCGACGGTGCCGCCTGCCTGGTGCATTGAAATGGAATGCGACTCATATTCCACGTAAGGGCTTGCGTATTGCACGACTTTGTTCGCCGCGGCTGCGGTGTCGCTGCAAATCATGAATGACGTAACGGGGATTTTGTGCTTGGCGGCCAGCTGATCGAGGAATCCCAGCGTGCCGTCTTCGCCGTCGTCGAACGTGAGCACCACGCTTTTCGCGGGCAGGCTGTGCTTGCCCAGAATGAACGCTTGAACTTCAGGGAACGAGGGGTAGTAGTACCCGTTGTCGTTGAGGTATTGCATCTGCTCGTCGAGCTTCGTGTCCAGCAGGTAATTGCCGTTCAGCTCGCTTGGCGGATTGTCGGCGCTGTACACATAGTGGTACATCAGCACGGGAACCCCGGTTTTCATGGTGTCCATGCTGTCGACCACGTGCACGTGCCGTTCGGCTTTCGCGACGTGACCCGCTGCGTCTTGAACGCGATACGTTACGGTGTAGTCGCCCGCAGTGTTGGTGTCCACGTCGCCGCTCGCCTGAATATCGGGCGTCAGCACGCCCGAATCGGCTGCCGCAGCATGCGCGCCGCCTTCGATGTACGACTCGCCGCGCAGCACATAGGTGTCTACATCGCCGTTCACGCCAATGATGATATCGCCCGGGTCGTCGGCAGCTTCGAATTTTTGCTGCTGGTCTTGGGCAATAGCGGCCTGTTCGTCTTGCTGCTGGTCGGCTGCGAGTTGCGTGCCCGTGCTGCCGACGGTTTTCGCGATGCCAAAGCATATGGCGCACGTGAAAACGATCGCCGCGCATGTGGAAGTGATTGCGATTCTGCGACGTCTTTGCTTCGCGGCCCGACGTTCATGCGCGTGCTCATAAGCACCGCGGTCGTAGCGGCGGTGCTCTTCTTCGGTCATGAAGGGCTGAAAGCGTGCTTGTGCGTGGCGTCTCTGCGCTTCTTCCAAAGACCGCTCGGTTTCGATTTCCCACTGCGAGGGTTGTGCGCCTTCGGGCGTCGAGGGCTGTTTTTCATCGTTGTTGGGCATTCCTGTTCCTTCCCCCTTGAAATGCTGAACTCATACTAATGAGAAAACGTGGGGAAGACGCGACGATTCAGCTACTTTGCGGAATCGTCATGGACGCGCACCTCGCCCGAGGCGGCGTTGAATTGCTCGTTCGCGCGCTTTTTGCCCGTGGCGGGGCGCGGATTGTAATGGTGCTGCAACACAGGGCCTAGCAGGTTGAGCTTGATAACGAAAAACGCCGAAACACCCAACGCGATGCATATGAAAGGCAGACGCGACAGGCCGTGCATTTCCGTGATGAACAGCGCGCAAATGGACAAAATAGCCGTCCAGCCCCACATGATGAGCACCGTGGTTCGTTGGCTGTAACCTTCCGAAAGCAGGCGGTGGTGAATGTGTCCGCGGTCGGCTTGCATAACCGACTTGTGCTGGCGTGCGCGGCGTATGATGGCTGCTGCGGTGTCGATGACGGGCACGCCGGCTACGATGATGGGCATCAGAAGCGACACGAACAGCGTGGACTTCGTGGTGGCGAACAGGGATACCACGCCCAGGGACATGCCCAGCAAGATGGAGCCAGAATCGCCCATGAAGATGCTGGCCGGATGGAAGTTGTAGCGCAGAAAGCCCAGGCAAATTCCGACGAGTGCCAGGCCGAAGAACGTTGCTTCGGGGCGCACGGTAATCACGGCGAACACCACCATGGTGGCGGCCGAGATGGCCGTGATGCCCGACGCCAGGCCGTCGAGGCCGTCGATCAGATTGATGACATTGCAGAACGCAACCAGGTAGAACACGGTAATGGGGTAGGCGAGCCAGCCGAACACGAGCTGTTCATGGCCAAAGGGGTTCATCATGTCGGTAAGCAGCAGCCCTGATGCGGCGACGATGGCGGCCGCGATAATCTGCCCCAGGAATTTATGCGCCGGTTTCAAATCGAATATGTCGTCGGCCACGCCCACCAGGAATGCCAGCGTGATGCCCGCCAAGATTCCGGGATATGAGATGTCGTGTTCGACGAACGAATGCAGCGGGAAGTGCCAGCCGAAAAACGCGACGCCGACCACGATGACGGCAAGCGCGCAGATGAGGCCGCCGAACATGGCCACGCCGCCGAAACGCGCGACGGGCTCTTTGTTCACGCGGCGCTCGCTGGGGTAGTCGACAGCGTCGATTTTGAACGCCAGCCGCTTCACGGCCGGGACGAGCGCCATGGTGGCAATGCAGGCAACAGCCGCAACGATGGCATATTGCAACCAGGTCATGCACGCTCCTCGTAAGTCGATAGGTATATGGAGTAATGCGAGGGGCTTGTGACGCCCGCTCAAGTACCAAACGGATATTCTATAATACATGCTTCGGTTATTACTTGTAATTATGGCGAAGATTGCGCTTGACAGCGATTGGCGAGATAGCCGGTGGCGTGGGTGCATGGCTTCGAGAGGCGGATATACATGGAAAAAGTCGCCATTGTCGTTGTAACCTTCAAACGGCAAGAGCTTCTTCGGAAATTGTTCGATTCCATCCTTGAATCCACGGTGGCGCCGTGGCGCATTGTGGTTGTTGATAATGAGAATTCCCAGTCCACAATGGCTATTGTTGCGGAGTTTGAAGAACAGGCGAATGCGGCTTGGGACGATGGCGGCGTGGATGAGTCGGGCGTGGCGAGCCGTGTGGCGTATCGCCCTCAGCCCGAGAACCTGGGCGGATCGGGCGGTTTTTCGGCTGGCGTGAAGGCCGCGTATGAATTGGGCGCTCAATGGTTTTGGGTAATGGACGATGATGTGGCCATCGAACCTGAAGGCTTGGCACGTCTGGCGAAGTGGACCGACAAATACCAGGTTGTCCAAGGCTCGCGCTACGACTACGATGGCGGTCCATTTTATTGGCAATACCACTTCAGCGTGGCGCTGGGAATTTACGACCCCTTTGCGCCTGCCGCATTCAACTTCGATGATGAACGTCCTATGAACGTCGCCTGTTTTGAAGGCGGTCTATTCGCGCGCGAAGTCGTGAAACAAATTGGTTTTCCCGATAATCGCTTTTTCCTATATTGGGATGACGCGATGTATGGCTACCGCGCGTCGAAGGTGTGCCAACCGGTCGTTGTGCCCGACTTCATCATGCGTCGTACGCGCGAGATGAAAAATTGGGATATCGCAGGGGTGCGCCAGCTGAACTCCACGAGCGACAATACCCGCTATTACATCATGCGCAACCGCGGCTATATGGCGCGCTATTTTCAACTGTATGGTGACTATCGACGCTTCGCGTTTGGTTTGGGCACGCTGCTCACGTTCGCGAAGGAATTCGCGCGCATCCTTATTGTTGACCGTTCGCATTTCGCGTCGGGTACCAAACGTCTGTTTGCGGGCTGGCGCGATTCGCGCAAAATTTTGCATGATACAACGTGGAAGCCCATGCCAGCGCTGGTCGCTGACGGCGTTGAGACGAAGGTTGAATAATGTCACGCAGCGGCTCTCGCGTTAAGTACGACGTGGCTGGAGATGCTGAATCGGCTGATGCGGCTTCTGTGCCGGGAGCGCCTGCAATGCCGAAGGGTGCGGCGTGGCATGGGGCTGTTTCCGATGCTGCGGCTGCGGCGACGAACACGGCTTCGGCGCTTTCGGCCGCGGGCGGCGTGGCCATGGGCGGCGCGCCTGCGCGCGAGACGTTCGACGAGAAGATCGCCCGCCTGAAAGAGCAACTGAAAAGCGTGCCCACGCTTCCTGGCGTGTACCTGTGGAAAGACGCATCGGGCCAGGTGATCTACGTCGGCAAGGCGAAACAGCTGCGCGCGCGCATGAGGCAGTACGTGATGGGCCAGGACGAGCGCGCGAAAATCCCCATGATGCTCGAGCAGGTGTCCACGTTCGAATACGTGGTGGTAAACAACGAGCACGAATCGCTGGTGCTCGAGAAAAACCTCATCAACCAGTTCTCGCCGTTTTTCAACGCCGACTTCAAGGACGACAAAAGCTACCCGTTTATCGCCATCACTAAGGGCGACGTGTTTCCGGCCATCAAATACACGCGCGAGAAGCACGTGGAGGGCACGCGGTATTTCGGCCCCTACACCGACAGCCGGGCCGCGCGCCAGCTGGTGGACATCGCGCGCAAGGTGGTGCCCATTTGCGCGTCGCGCTGCGCCGAGTGGCGCCGGTTGAAGCGCAAGCTGGATTCGGGCTCGCTCGACGCGTTTTTGTCGGAAGCGGGCACGCGGCCGTGCTTCGATGCGAACGTGGGGCTTGGGCCTGGCGCATGCTGCGGCCGCGTGACCCCCGAGCAATATCGCCAGAACGTTGCGCGCATCGAGCGCTTTTTGGCCGGCAACCGGCGAGAATTCGTCGACGAGCTCACGGCCGATATGCAGGCCGCCGCCGTCGAACTGGATTTTGAGCGGGCGGGGCGCATTAAATCGCGCATCGATACGATCAACTCGCTCTCTGACAAGCAGCATGCCGTGTCTACGCGCAACCTGAACGCCGATGTGGTGGGCATTTCGCGCGAGGAAACCATCGCGGGCGTTCACGTGTTCATGGTGCGCGAGGGCCGCATCGTGAACGGCAATGAGTTCGTGCTCGACCGCGGCCGTGACGTGCCCGACGAGGACCTGCTGCACACGTTCCTCCTGCGCTATTACGACGCAACCACGTCTATCCCGCACGAGGTCATCGTGGAGCGCGAGCTGGAAGACGCCGCCGCGATGGAGGAATGGCTCACGGGCAAGCTCGATTCGGCGCATGGAGCGAAGGTGCGCTTCACGGTTCCGCGGCGCGGCGAGAAGCGCGACCTGCTGGATATGGCATGCAAAAACGCCCAGCACACGCTGATGCGCTACAAGGTGCGCACGAATTACGAGGATAAGCGCATCAACGACGCGCTGCTGCAGCTGGAAAGCGCGCTGGCCATGGACGTCGCGCCCATGCGCATCGAGTGTTTCGACATCTCGACCATCCACGGCTCGTACACCGTGGCGTCGATGGTGGTGTTC
>CALBLG010000173.1 GCA_937895975.1 uncultured Slackia sp. | reverse complement strand
AAAAATTCATCGCGACTCGGCTCGTGGGTGAAACCGCCCACCACGCACGTGATTGGATGAATCGACCGTCCACCGATCAACGTGCACAACTCGTTGCCCAAGGCCTTGATGCCCAACCCTCCGCGGAACAGCTCAGGGTCGCTTTCGGCAATGGGAAACACGCTGTCGTCGCCCGTGAAATCGGGAGCGGCGAAAACGAACAGGTGCGCAGCATGGTTTTGCAAGAAGCTTCCGTATACCAGAAGCTCGCGCAACACGCGCGTGCGTTCGCTCGTCTTCACGCCAAGCGCCGATTCAATGGCCAGCAGGTCGGTTACCACATGGCTCGACGAGCAAATGCCGCAGATGCGCGATGCGATATAGCTGGCTTGCGTGAACGGGCGCCCCGCCACCATCGATTCGAACAGGCGGGCCGGTTCGACCACATTCATCTTCACATCGGTCACGCGGCCATCTTCGATAGAGAGCGAGATATTGCCATGCCCCTCGATGCGGGCGATATGGTGCATTGAAAGCGTCGTGCGCATGAGTTACTCCTCCCCCGTCGTTGATGGCGCAAGCAAAGGATTTACCAGATTGAACATCTCGAGCGCCTCGTCGAAGCGTTCGGCGCCGACGCCCGTGCGGTCGGCGAATGCGCGGGCGGCGACCAAGTTCGCGTTCGGCGACAAGCCGCGGCAACCATTGCACTCGCGACCGAGCTGCACGCACTTTGCCCCGCAGCCTGCAACCGTCGCCAGGCCCAGGCACACTTTGCCTTCGCGCCACAGGCAGCCGTCTTCGTTTCGCTTGCAGCTGCCGCACATGGTATCGGTCTGGACATTCGCATTGCTGCCGTATATCGCATGTTGCAGCACGGCAACGAAATCTGCCGGGTCTATGGGGCACGCGCGCACTTCGAAATCCACGTCGACGACAGCGCTCACCGGACGCGGCACGCACATCGCGCCACATGCCTGGGGCACATCGCTGCCATACACGGCTTGCGCGCGCTCGCCAAAATCGCGGGCGGCCATACCAGGAATGCCGCCGCACACAGCGCACGCGCCCATGGCGATAACGCATTTCGCGCGCTCGCGCCACCGACGCACGGTTTCGGCCGATTCCTCGGTGGTCACGGCGCCCTCGACCACCACCACGTCCACATCGCCTTCCGGCTCGGGCGCGCTTGACGCGAGCTGCCAATACCGCAAATCTATCTGGCCCACGATATCGAGCAGGTGCGATTCAGCGTTCGTTATCTGAAGCTGACAGCCGAAGCAGCTCGCCAAGCCCAGCACCACCACGCGCGGGATGGCGTTTCTTCTCGTTTGGCATTCCATTTACATCGACCCCTGGATGTTTTTCGCTTCCCAATAATTGAACACGGGACCGTCGATGCAGACGTATTGATGCCCCACTTGGCAGTGGCCGCATTTACCCATGCCGCATTTCATATGGCGTTCGAAACTCATATAGATTCGGTCGTACGGAATGCCCTTCTTGCGCATTTCTTCCACGACGAAGCGATACATCACCGGAGGCCCGCACAGCGCACCGAAGGTATTGTTCGGGTCGACCTCCAAATGCTCGAACGGTTTGGTAACCAGGCCCACTTCGCCATCCCAACCGTCTTCATAGTTGTCGACGGTCAGATGCAGGTCGAAGTCTTTGCGGTGGCGCCACATTTCGAATTGGTCGCGGAACATTACCTCGCGCGGGTTCTTCGAGCCGTAGATGATGGTGACCTTGCCGAATTCGCTGCGCTCGTCGTGAATGTTGTTGATCAACGACCGAAGCGGAGCGATGCCCAAGCCGCCCGCGACCAGCAAAATGTCGTGGCCCTTCATCTTTTCGAATGGGAACGGCCGACCGAAGGGGCCTCGAATGCCCACCACATCGCCGCACTGCATTTTGTGCAACTCTTCGGTGAACTTGCCCGTGCGACGCACGCACAGCTCGATGAAGCCCTGCTTCGAAGGCGACGATGAGATGGAGATGGGCGCCTCGCCTACCCCGAAAATGGACAGTTCCACGAATTGCCCAGGTTGTTGATGGAACGCTTCTCGGATACGCTCATCGATCAGGCGAAACTCGAACAATTTCTCGGTAGCGGTCAATTCCATGATCGAGGTTATGCGCGCGGGCCAAGGGCGATAGGGGTTTTCCGCCATAAGCTCGGCGCCGGTCTTCATGTGGCCCGCTGCAGCGAGCGGAGACACCACGACGCTTGTGGTGTGTGCGTGGCTATTCGCCATGGCTTGCCCCCTTCCCCGCCTGCGTGTCGTGCGCGCCGCGCGTTTTCTCGTCGAAGAATTTCAGCACTTCGATGGGGCTGATGCCCGTTTTGCATGCGTCGACGCAGCGGCCGCAGCCAACGCACAGCATGCTGCCGTGCTTTTCCTTGAAGCCGTTGAGCTTGTGATACATGCGATGGCGCACGCGCTCGCGCTCGGTTTGACGGAAATTATGGCCGCCCGCAACCACGGCGAACTGCGGGCTCGTGCAGCAATCCCACGTGCGCACGCGCTCGCCCGTTTTGCCGTCGAACGTCAATTCGTCGACAATGTCGAAGCACATGCAGGTGGGGCATACCGATGCGCATGCGGTGCAATTCAGGCAGCGCGAGCCCAGTTCGGCCCAGAATGGATCGGAGTGATAGGTGTCCATCAGCATCGCGACGTCTTGCACGAAAGGAATGTCAGACGAAAACGCCTCGTTGCGGCGGCGCGTTGCGGCGGCGAACGCGGCGCGGTCTTCGTCGGTCGCTTCGCGCAGCGTGGTAGATTCTTCAAGAATTTCGGCGGCGGCAACCGAAGAGATGGAAACCCAGAAGCGATCGCCCAAATCTTGCAAGAACAAATCGTAGCCCGCTGGCGGCTCGTCGGCATCCATGCGATGGCAGAAGCAAGAGCTCGACGGCGTGCAGCCAATGCCCACGATGAGCGTCGCCTCGCGGCGGGCTCGGTAGTACGGGTCGGGATAACGCCCGTCGATGAAAACGGAGTCGAGCTTTTCGATGGCGTTCATATCACAAGGGTGAACGCCGAACAGAACGCGCGGCTTCACGTCGAGCTCGTAATCGTCGACGTCGTTGTGGGCCACGTTGAATTTGAACAGCACCTCGCGCGGAGGCAAAAAATACTTCTTGGGAGACGCGATAGTGGTTGAATAATCGAGCACCACTTCGCTCGGATCTTCGATGATGTCGAACACGTGACCCTGGTCGCGCTTGACCGGCGCCACAAGTTCGTACGAATCCATGAAGGCCCGGATGAGCGAAGGCACGTCGCCGGCATCGATGATGCGGTAGAGCACAGGCTCCTCCTTCAATCCAACAGTGAAAGCGAGTTTGGCCTGCCGACATGCCCGCAAAAAAAGAGAAGCGCTGGCACTCCGCCAACGCTTCCCAAAGCGCACGTACGATTACGCGCCGAAGAAGATGCCGATTTCACGCTCGGCAGACTCGGGCGAGTCGGAGCCATGAATGACATTCTCGTCCATAATGAGGCCGAAATCGCCACGAATCGTGCCAGGGGCAGCTTCCGCCGGGTTGGTGGCGCCCATGAGGGTGCGCATCTTCTTGATGGCGCCTTCGCCGGAAACGACCATCTTCACAACGGGGCCGCTGGTGATGTACTCGATCAGGCCGTTGTAGAAGGGCTTGCCCTCGTGCTCGGCGTAGTTGGCGGCAGCCTGCTCGGGGGTGACGTTGGCCAGCTCCATGCGCTCGATGGTGAGGCCAGCGCGCTCGATGCGGTTCACGATTTCGCCGATGTGGCGATTGCGCACGGCGTCGGGCTTGAGCATGGAGTAGGTCTTTTCAATTGCCATGATTGTTCCCTTTCTTGAAGAAAAACGGCTCTATTCAGCGCGGGACGCGTGCGCGACCCGCGTTTTGCAGCCCGGTTTCCCGGGCGATGCGACGATTATTGTTGCGAGGCAAACGACATTTCGATGCCGGAAACCTTCCAGCCCAGCATGTCTCGCACCATGGAAACGGTATAGGACACGTCCCCGCCCTCGGAGGTGGAAGCCGTCACGTGCACCGTGGAATTCGACATGGATTTGTCGACGCCGTCGATGGTGACGTTGGAATCGGACACGACGCCGCGCATCGCGGAGTCGACCGAATCGGAGCTCATGGTGGGCACGAAGTAGGAGGCGTTGTTCGTGTTGGCGAACAGCTCTTTAACGACAGTTTCTTGCGTGGGATAGCCATAGCCCTGCGTGTACAGGAACACTCCTGCGCCCGCGGCCAACAGCAGCAGCACGAAAAACGCGACCAGAATCTTCAGACCAACGTTGCGACGCTTGCGGTCTTGCTTGGCAATGCCTTTCGAGTAGCGCTCGAGTTCTTCATCGCTCGCGTTGAAGAAGCGCTCGTCGCCGGAATTGTAGTTGTCGACGGGCTCGTAGCCGTAGGCTTCAGCCGGATAGTACTGCGGGTCGGCATAGGGTTCCATGCTGTAGTTATCGTCTTGCGTGGGAACGCCATCGGCAGGCACATCGAGGCCCGACATGTCGGAGCCGCCCTCTTCCGCCTTCGCCTGAGCAGGGGCAGGAGCCTGTTGCCCGATGGGGGGCATGGCGATGGTGCCGGTGGCCATGCACTTCGCAGCCTGGGCGTAATCGACGCTGGCCGATTCGCTGAGGAAATACGTCTTGTCGGCCAGCGCGTTCTCGAACGCGTTCATGGCCTTCTGCATCTGGCCCAAAGCCACATAAGCCTGGCCAAGGTTCGCGTACATCTTGTTGCGCGTTGCCGCGTCCATGTCGAACTGCAGCGCGCTTTCGTACGACGACACGGCATCGGCCGGACGATTCAGCGCCATAAAGCACACGCCCAGGTTCAGCAGCGCCTTGCTGGGGTCGGGGTTGCGCGAATCAAGGGCGGCCTCGCGGAAGGCCACGCCCGCCTCGGCGTTTTTGCCGAGCTTCAGAAGCGCGTTGCCCATGCCCAGATATGCTTTGTACGGAGAATCGTACTTCGCGTCAGACGTGGCGATTTCGAAATGCGACACCGCGTTCTCGTAATCGTGCTTGAAGGCATACGCCTTGCCCAAGTTGCAGTTCACGGCGCCGCACGCGTCGTAAGCCGAATCGGCCGTGGACTGCGTGTACGATTCGATGGCGCCGTCGAAATCTTTCAATTGCAGCAGGCAGTTGCCCAGCTGGTGGTACAGATAGCCCAAATCGCCCGGGCCTTTCGGCACGCTGGGATCTTGGAGCAGCTGCACGAACGCTTGGCTCGCGGCCTGGAAATCGCGCGACTTATATGCGGCCTGCGCCTGAGCTACGTATTGGTTGTCCATGAATTCCTGTCTTCCTTAAAAACCCTCGAGGGGAAACGCTAGTCAGCGTTCTCGATTTCGACCGTCTCGATGACGTCGCCCACGCGCAGCTCGGCGATAACGTCTTTGCCCTCGATGGTCTGGCCGAATACGGTATAGCCGGAATCGAGGTTATGCTGGGGGCCAAGGCACAGGTAGAACTGCGAACCAGCGGAATCGGGGTTCATGCTGCGAGCCATGGCCAGCGCGCCGTCTTCATGGGAGTTGTGCGGGTTGGTGGTGTATTCCTGCTTGATGCAGTAGCCCGGGCCGCCCGTGCCAAGACCTGCCCACGGGTTGCCGGCAGCCTCGATGACCTGAGCGGAGTCGAGGTCGCGCGTATTCGGGCAGCCGCCCTGAATCACGAAGCCGGGAACATAGCGGTGGAACTTCAGGTTGTCGTAGAAGCCTTTGCGAGCCAGCTCAACGAAATTGCCCACATGAATGGGCGCATCGTTGCCGGCCAACTGGACGCGAATATCGCCCTTCGAGGTTTTAATGACGGCAATTTCCTTGCCGTTGGGCTGGTATTCGGGGGTATACAGTGCCATGGTCGATAACTCCTTCTTAGTCGTGCGTTGAAACTGCGTCTGGCGCCTTGTGGTGGCGCGAAGTCGAAGCATCGCATGCTGCGAGCGGCGCCTATTTTGCCGCATTTGGCAGCACATAAGCCTTTGTATGATACCGCTAGATATCTTTCTGCAGGTTCACGCCATAAAATTCGCAACGGAATCACAGGGCGGAGGGCCGGGCCGGGGCCCATCAACGGCACACCGTTCCAGGCGTGCCTTATGATGCGCCCCAGCCCGGCTTTCCTGTTGCGATGTTTGGGTCAAAGGGACAATCCCTCGTTCGCGCCTTTGACCCACGTACGTCGTCCTATGCGTTCTTGTTCGCGAAAATCGAGACGGTTTCCACATGGAACGTTTGCGGGAACATATCCACCGGCGTGGCGCTGATCAACTCGAAGCCCGCCGCTTCCAGCAGCTTGGCGTCGCGCGCCCACGTGGCCGGGTCGCAGCTCACGTATGCCAGGCGCAGCGGAGCCGCCTCGGCGATGGATCCGATGATCGCCTTGTCCAGGCCGCTTCGGGGCGGGTCGACGATCAGCGCGTCAAGCTCGCCGAGCTCGGGCAGTTCGCGCGTGGCGTCGCCGCCGATCACCTCCACATCGACGCCCTCCTGCTCGACGGTATGGCGCAGATTGCGCACGCTCGACCCGTACGATTCCACGGCATACACGCCGCCGCAGCGCTTCGCAAGCGGAATGGTGAACGTGCCCACGCCGCAGAACAGGTCGGCCGCCACGCAGCCCTCGTCTAATTCGAGGCCGTCAAGCGCAAGCTGCACCAGCTTGTCGGCCTGGGGGGTGTTCACCTGGAAAAACGATGGCGCGCTTACGCCGTGCTCGACGCCTGCCACCGTTTCGCGCCAAAAGCCGCGGCCATCCAGAATCTCTAGGCCCTTCAGCTTGCGGGCGCTGCCGGCGTCGG
This sequence comes from uncultured Slackia sp., assembly GCA_937895975.1. Lineage (GTDB taxonomy): Bacteria > Actinomycetota > Coriobacteriia > Coriobacteriales > Eggerthellaceae > Slackia. The sequence continues at coordinate 841 of CALBLG010000173.1, read as the reverse complement.
CCGTCATCACACGCACGATAGACGATGCCTTCACCGCCGTGGACAGGGTTTTCGCCACGGCATTGCGCGGGAAGGGGCCCGGCGTGGTCCACAGGGCCACTTCCAAATCGCCCGAACGGTGCGAATGACGCACGCCTACGCGATGGATGCCCAGATCTTCGCGACCCGTGAGGTAGCGCAGGGCGCCGCGCAGAGCCTTCGGCGTCTTCTGCGCCTGTTTATGGGCGAGCGGGCACGCATCCGCAGCCAAAATTTTGTCGCTTCCCTTTTGGTGGAAACCCATCTGAAAGCCATGCTTCGCGTCGAACGCGCAGCTGAATTCAAGCTTGTTGCGATATTCCATCTGGCGCTTCGACGGGACGCACGGCGTCACCAACCGCTCGGCGCGCTCGGCCTCGAACCCTCCAATGCGGCGCAGCTGGGACACCACGGCATCGCGCTTGGCGACAAGCTGGCGCTCGTAGGAAATATGCTGCCATCCGCATCCACCGCATACGCTCGCAAGCGGGCACGCGGGCAGCGTGCGGTCGGACGACGGCGTGACCAGTTCAACGATGTGGCCTTCGTAGAAGTTCCCTTTGTCGCGGTCGATTTCCACATGTGCAACGTCGCCGGGACACGCGCCGGCAACAAACACGGTTTTCCCGCTTTCTGCGCGGCCGATGCCCGCATCGCCGTATGCGAGACGATCTATGGTGATTGTTTCTGCCATGGTTCCTCTTTCTCGATGCGAGCATTTTAGCGTATAATGAACGACTGCGATGTGCCCCAGTAGCTCAGGGGATAGAGCGTCTGCCTCCGGAGCAGAAAGCCGTAGGTTCGAATCCTATCTGGGGCACCA
>CALBLG010000172.1 GCA_937895975.1 uncultured Slackia sp. | reverse complement strand
AAGCAAGAGACCGCGTCGAGCGACCGTGGTTTTGGAGCAGTGTCACCCTGACTGGTAATGAAACTTGAACTACATGAACGTGGACAACGTCCGGTTTTGGAGCAGTGTCACCCTGACTGGTAATGAAACGATACATCGGGAGACGTTGAGCCAGATGCGGTTTTGGAGCAGTGTCACCCTGACTGGTAATGAAACGTGACCTTCGCCGCGCTCAACGCGTTGGAGGTTTTGGAGCAGTGTCACCCTGACTGGTAATGAAACCGGCGTTGTAAATCAGACATGGGAGGGCTAGTTTTGGAGCAGTGTCACCCTGACTGGTAATGAAACGCGGATGCGTCGGAAGCTAAGGCGCGGCAGGTTTTGGAGCAGTGTCACCCTGACTGGTAATGAAACGGCCGACGCGGCGGACAAGCAGGCGCGAGCGTTTTGGAGCAGTGTCACCCTGACTGGTAATGAAACGGGCGAGCCGTCCCCTGCCGCGCCGTACATGTTTTGGAGCAGTGTCACCCTGACTGGTAATGAAACTAGTCCTCGTCAACGCTGGCGAACGCGTACGTTTTGGAGCAGTGTCGCCCTGACTGGTAATGAAACGACTTTCTCTATCAGGCAAGCCTAACGACAGTTTTGGAGCAGTGTAGCCCTCGCTGGCAATAGTGCGCTTTCGGGTTGTTCGCGTTGGCGCAGAGCTAATCCGGCGGCCAAAGGAGTCTGCAACTGAAAACGTTTTCAAACTTCGAGTTCATTAGCTCGCAGCTAATGCTTGAACGATGCAATTTCGATATCCTGAAAGTGCAGTAAGCCGAGCTCACCGGTCGTATCCCATTCAAGAAAAGAGGCCATCATGTGGGGAAAGATATTTCTGTATATCCTGTTCTCTCCTATTCTTATCATCGCTTCAGTCATTAACAAGCAATAAGGCGAAGAAGCTCCGAATGCCATGGTGCTCAACGTGCCGCGGCGTCGTGAAATAGCTATTGCGGATAACTTTCTTAACGAGAATAGCCATGGCGAGCTCATGGCGGTGGTCGCGCATGAAATTGGACATTTAAAGCATAGGCGGAATCTTGCCGATCTTGGGAGTTTGTTGGCACCGGCTTTGCTGTTTCTGCTAATTTGGCTTTTGCTTACCTGGCCTGCCCCTGTCGCGATGATGAATAACTGGATCATGCAGTCGTTCGGGCTTAGCACTACAAGTTACTATCTTGATATTCTTCTTGTGGCCCTTGCCTTCGGTCCTGTTTTGACGCTGATCAACGCGGTGTCGAATTCTCTTCAGCGCAAAAACGAGTACGAAGCTGATCGGGAGGCAGTTCGCGTTGGATATGGAAGCGATTTGGCTGAAATGTTTAAAAAAGCCGCGCGCGATGAGCTGATAAACGTAAATCCGCATCACGTTATCGAAACGTTGGAGTACGGCCACCCCGGCACCGCGAATCGCCTTGCGGCCATATAAGCGGCAATGGGCGAGAGGAATTTGTCCAGTTGACGCTTGTGTTGCAAAACGAGCAATCGACACAATCGGGAAAATCGTAAAATGTCTTTACTTGCATTGAGGGACCGCGAAAACCATGATTCCTATTTCCAACCTTTTTAACGAAAATGGCACTCTCGCCACAACCGAGCAACTTATCTTGCGCCGTCCGCTCAATGGCGACAAAACGAGTACATCGACACCATAGTTGAGGCCAAACCGTCCGGTATTGACGCGTTTCGAAAACGCACAGCTTCATCTTATCGATGATGACATGCGCAAACTTGCGGCAGAATTCGGAGTCGAGCCAAGAAAGCTGCTAAGCCACGTGCTGGTCTTCAGGAAAGATGCTTGGCTGCATCAAAACGTCAAACGGTCTTATGTTTGCAACCCATCGATATGCGTAGTTCATTCTTGACCCTGTCCGGAGCAATGTTGCTATGTTCTGGCGCTTGCGAAGGCCTTTCTCGCTTCCGCCCAAAACTGCAATTAGCGAATATTTGTTCGAATTTTTACGCGTTTTGGTACTTGAAGGCTACTGCTATACGTTAAAATGAAGGTCAAGAAAGGCATTGCAGCTTTGGGCTGCTGCGAGGGGAGGGCGCGTATGGAATTGTTCGGAACGCCCGTTGTGCTGTGGCTGGCATGTGCGGTTTTGACGGCTGTTATCGAGGCGGCTAGCTGCTGCTTGATCAGTGTGTGGTTTGTGGGTGGCGCGTTGGTTGCCGCCGTCGCTGCGGCTGTTGGATTGCCGGTGTTTGCCCAGGTCGTTTTATTTTTAGTTGTGTCGGGCGTGTGTGCTGCGCTGCTGCGGCCTCTTGTGCTTGCAAGGCGGACGGACAAGGCTTCGGATGAACCTTCTATGGTGGGGCAGCGTCTTCGCGTGTCATCGCCTGGGGCTGGCGAAGCCGGTCGGATGCGTGCGGTTGACAACCATGGGATGGATTGGTCTGTTGTTGCAGAAGATGGCTCTTTGCTTGAAAGCGGGGAAGCGGTTGAGGTGGTTGAGCAGCGCAGCGCCACGCTTGTCGTAAAGCGGGTCTAGCCTCGCGCGCGGTCGGTAACCGATTGGTACTGGATGCGACGATGAGGGTACGATTCTTTGCCGAATGCTGTGATAGCTGCATTGGCGGTGACTAGCTACGTGCGTTTGGGAATAATCGCAGTTCAAAGGAAGGAACGGGTGTGTTTGCACCCGACGGTAAAAGGGAAAGAGGTAACGTATGCTGGTACTCACAATTATCTTGGTAGCTGTGGTTGCATTTTCCGTTACGTGCGTGAAAATTGTACCGCAGGCCGAAGCGCGCGTGGTGGAACGGCTTGGCAGCTATTTGACCACCTGGGGCAACGGTCTGCACGTGAAGGTGCCGTTTATCGACCGCATCGGTGGTCGCATCAGCCTGAAAGAGCAAGTTGCCGATTTTCCGCCGCAACCCGTCATCACAAAAGACAACGTCACCATGGCCATCGACACCGTGGTGTATTACAAGGTAATGGACCCAAAGCTGTATACGTACGGCGTTGAGTTTCCTATGGCCGCTATCGAAAACCTTACGGCAACCACGCTGCGCAACGTTATTGGCGATATGGACTTAGATACCACGCTTACCAGCCGCGATACCATCAACTCGCAAATGCGCAGCGTGCTTGATGAGGCAACAGACGCGTGGGGCATCAAGGTAAACCGCGTGGAAGTGAAAAACATCAACCCGCCTAAGGCCATTCAGGAAGCTATGGAAAAGCAGATGAAGGCTGAGCGCGAAAAACGTGAGGCAGTGCTTTTGGCGGAGGGCCAGAAACAATCTGAAATCCTGGAAGCAGAAGGCAAGAAGCAAGCGAAAATTCTTGCCGCCGAGGCCGATAAAGAAGCCGCCATCCTGGCGGCAGACGCTGAACGTGAACGCCAAATTCGTGAAGCGGATGGCCAAGCGCAGGCCATCTTGAAGGTGCAGAACGCAACGGCTGATGGCATTCGCTCGGTGCGCGAAGCTGGTGCCGACGATGCCGTGCTTACGCTGCAGGCGCTCGAGGCGCTGAAAGTTGTTGCAGACGGCAAAGCAACCAAGCTCATTATCCCCAGCAATATCCAAGGCATAGCCGGCCTAGCAGCCAGCCTCAAAGACTGCATAGTGGACAAATGAGCGCAGGTGGCGCGCTATAATGGGGAATATGCAGAAGCGCTTCGAATACATATCGGCAGTAATTGCGGATGTTGTTAAGGCCTACGATGTTTTAGAGGTCTATGTTTTTGGGTCATATGCTCGCGGGGAACAAACTACAGAGAGTGACATTGATTTAAGGTTCGCATGTGGCCCTTCTATAACCTTTGGAGATCTTGACGACATAGCATCGGAGTTGGAGAGCCGTTTGCACGTTCCGGTCGAAATTGTTACCAATCCTCTTGAAAAAATGCGGCCGAAATTTAGAGAGCGTGTATTAAAAGACGAGGTGCGTCTATATGAAGCAGCTTGAACGAGATCTCGACTTGATTACTGTCATATTGGAAGATGTGCAGGTCATGCAGGCTCGTATTCAACGTTTTGGCGTTACGGAAGACTCGTTTGTTAACGATGAGAGCGAAGACGGCGCGCTGGCATATGATGCGGTGATGAGTCCTGTTTATCGCATTGCAGAGGACGCTATACATCTGTCGGATGCGCTGCAAGAAGAATACCCTGATTATCCTTGGAGGGACATTCGCGGCTTCCGAAATTTCGTAGCACACGGATATCGCGAAGTTGATAAAAGAATCGCCTGGAAGGTTGTCCAAAATAGTATTCCGGAGCTGGCGGAGATTCTTCGGGATTTCTCGAAGAATCATGGTTGCTCATGCGGCTAAAGGTGTAGCTCTGTTGTCAAAATATTAGCGAAATCGGCGTTTGGTTGGGCTGCTTTTGCTAGGAGCTTGTCTTTTTGGTTGCGGGTTAGTTGTTTGAAATGATACTCGGCACTCATGGCATCGTGCTTGGTATTGAATTCGGCAACGGCAAGCAGGTTAAGCGGTCCGCGCCCGCGCGTGTACTTTGCGCCTGTTCCGGCTTGGTGAGCGGAAAACCTGGCTTCTACATCGGGCGTATAGCCGGTGTATAAACTACCGTCGGCGCATTCGATTACATACATGTAGTGCGGGCGTGGCGAACCGCTTTCACTTTTGGCGCTAAGCTGCGCAGCTGAGCTTTCGGCTAGCTTTTTGCCGAGCTCCTCGGCCAACTTCGGCAAAAGGTCGGCCATGGTGGCATCGATGGTCTTCTTTTTCAGCTGGCATTCCCAAATAACATGCACACGCCAGCCCATTGCCTGCAGTTGGTGGAGGTTCTCTTCGTCGCGTTCGATGTTACGGGCAAACTTCGCTTCCCAATAGTCGGTATTCTTTTTGGGCGTGCTGGGATGGCAGTGCGGGCAACGATGCCAAAAGCACCCTCGAACCTCTAGGGCCACGCGCTTTCCCGGCCACGCAATATCGGGGTGCCCCGGCACCTTCCATTGCAAGCGATATCCGGTAAGCCCTGCGGCGCGTAGCCGTTCGCGAACCAATAGTTCGGGCTTTGTGTTGGCGCGTTTGTTGCCCTGCATACTTTTATGCACGGCGTAACTTGATGCGGGCGGCGCCGCAACGCGTATGGATGCGTATTCAATGCGCTCGACACCGTGCGCCGCATCGGCGTTTTGGCTGAGTTCGGAAGGCGCACCTTCACCGCTTTCTGCGGCGGAATTGGCGCTTTCGCTGTTGCGGCCGCCGCTTCCGTTGGCGGGGTGTGCGTCGCCGTCAAGCTTCGCGACTTTTGCGGTTACAAAGCTGCGTTTAATGCTGCTGGGCGCTGGTGCCTCGCCTAACGTGCCGTCTGCAGCAGCCTGCAAAAGCGGTACCAGCTCAGCGCGCCAGCGCTCGGTCAGACGCTCTAGCTGCCACGCGGCGTTTGCGGGGCTGGTAGATGGCAGCGCATGGGCAGTTAGGCCAACTTGCCACTGCAGGTAGCGTTTGTATAACCGCGCCGCGGCACCGCCGTTGCACACCACCCCGCCGATATGGGCTGCTTCAAGAACGCGCTCAACATGGGCCGGCACCACGTTTTTGATGCTGGCATCGCTAGAGCCTTTGATGTCGCACGACTCGATAACATCCCATAGGGCAATGCCGTGTGCTAGCAGCAGCTCCTTTTTAGCGGCGATGGACTGCTCAAGCGTCACGTTATCGCTTTCATTCGGCGGCACGGGCTCGCTTAGGCACGCAGCCAGTACGCGCCAAAAGCGGTTTTGCGGGTTGCCGTAATAAAACGCGTTTCTGCGCGACAGCACGGAAGGGAATGATCCTAACACCAAAATGCGTGAATGCTCGTCAAACACGGGGTCAAACCCGTGATCGATATGTTGATAGCTAGCCATGCGCTCCAGTATAGCGAAAGGTGGCTTGACGCAAGTCACCTTTCGCAAACGTCGAATCGCAAACCCTCTCGCTTGCAGGCGCCAAACCGTGCACGCTAACGTTTCGCGCACGGCTGGCCGGAAGCGAAGCCGCACCTGCGCCTTCTGTCGCGCTTTTACGGCCCTTATGCTGGGTTCTCGTGAATCATAATATGCTTCACCGTGGGAAACGCCTGTTCAACAGCATTGTGCGTGTTCTCGGCAATGGCATGCGCATCCACCAACCGCAGCTGCCCATCCACGGCAATCTCGGCATCCACGTACACCTTGCTGCCAAACTTGCGCGTACGCAGTTCGTCGATGCGCACAACTCCCGGCTGCGCCAAAATGCAATCGCGCACCTCAAGTTCAAACGTAGGCGCGCAGGGCGTGTCGGTCACCTTGTCAACGGCGTCGCGCAACACCTCGAACGCAACCTTGAAGATGATCAGGCAAATGACAATCGAAGCCAACGGGTCGCACACGCCCCAACCCAGCATGGCGCCGCCGATGCCCACAAGCGCGCCCACCGACGACAGCGCATCGGAACGGTGGTGCCATGCATCGGCCATAAACGCATCGGAGTTCATCACGTGTGCCCAGTGCCGCGTGTACCAGAACATGCCTTCCTTCACTACAATGCTCACCACGGCGGCCGAAAGCGCCAGCCAACCAGGCGCCGTGGCGGTTTTGTACGCACCTGTGGCAATGGACTCAATTGATGAAAACCCGATGCCCGCGCCCGTGATGGCCAAAATAAGCCCCAGCGCCATTGATGCCAGGCACTCGAAGCGCTCGTGCCCGTATGGGTGGCTCTCGTCGGCTGCGCGCTGCGATATGCGCACTCCCACAAAGGCAATAGCGGTAGCAAACACATCGGAAAGCGAATGCACAGCATCGGAAACCATAGCGGAGGAGTTGCCGAAAATGCCCGCGAACAGCTTGAACGCGGAAAGCGCCACGTTGCCTGCAACGCCAACGCTTGCCAACTTGTTTGCAATGCGTTTTTCCTCGGCGGGCGAGGGCGCAGCGCTCGCAGCTTGCTCAGAACCGGTAGATGCTTTTTTATTCTTGTTCATGGTGACGCCTCCTGATAGCCGGGTACATAACAGCTCTTGCTTAGCTGCGCCGGTTGGGGGCGTTGCAATTCACGGCCATAACGGCAACGCTTGTTGCCTGCGACGAGCGTGGCGGGCTCAGGCGGCCCAAACACCCTCGTCGCTTGCGTGCCTATGAAAAAGCGCGCCCGCGGAACCAGCTACTGTCCCGCAGACGCGCGCATATACGGTCTGCTGCCTGCCTACGCAGGCCCGGCCCCATGGCGTTGCCGCCACGGCCTGATCAGATTGCGCTGTTGAGCTCGCGCTTTCGACTGGCGGCTTGGCAGCGTTCGTAAACCTTGCCAAACGTCGCAGCACCGAAAACGCAATGCAGTGCAAAGAGCATGTATATAGTAAGCGCGCCCGCCCCGGTATGTCACTGGTTACTTGCCAATTGTGAAGACCTTGCCACACGCCGCCTCGCCTCAAACTCGCCCTTGCCGCATGCTGCGCCGCCCAAATCCACCCGCTAGTACTTTTGCGTACGCCGCGTCAACCCCTTGTTGCGAATGCGTTGGAAAATCGTTCGTTTGCGCCTCCGTTTGCCGAAATTTTGCGGCAAATTGGCGGTGGAAAACTCTCAATTTTTCGCGCTGCGAACAACCCTGCTTTACGAGTGCCGACCGGGCATTTCGCAGTTTTCACGTCATAGTGGAAAACAATGCACAACCCCCATCCATGGATTTTTGAAGCCAAGAAAACACAATATATGGTGTCAAAATGACGTATTATAAGGACACCAACGAAGCGGCCCGAAAGGGACCGGGTCGCAAAATTTCACGAAATTTCCGAACGCGCAGGTCACGCTCTGCTTGGTCTTGTGCGCTCGGCTGAAGGTGGCGAACAGGTGCCCCGCCAAGGTGCCTGAAACAAAAGCAAGAAGGGTGTGAGCGGCATGAAAATCATCAAGCGCAGTGGCTCCGAGGCGACGTTCGACATTAACAAAATCGTCAACGCCATCAAGGGTGCCAACGGGGATGTCGCCCCCGAGGAGCGCCTGACCGAAGATCAAATCGCGCTGGCGGCCCACAGCGTCGAGTGGCTGTGCAACCGCACGGCCCACACGGTGTCCGTGGAGGAAATCCAGGACATGGTGGAAAACCAAATCATGGCGCAGGGCCGTTACTCCGTGGCGCGCAAGTACATCATCTATCGCTACATTCAAACGCTCAAGCGCCAGTCCAACACTACCGATGACAAAATCCTGTCGCTTATCGAGTGCAACAACGAGGAAGCCAAGCAGGAAAACTCGAACAAAAACCCCACGGTCAACTCCGTGCAGCGCGACTACATGGCCGGCGAGGTGTCCAAAGACATCACCATGCGCCTACTGCTGCCTGCCGACGTGGTTGAGGCCCACAACGAGGGCATCATCCACTTCCACGACTCCGATTACTTCGCGCAGCACATGCACAACTGTGATTTGGTGAACCTGGAAGACATGCTGCAAAACGGCACCGTCATCTCCGGCACGCTCATCGAGCGCCCGCACAGCTTCTCCACCGCGTGCAACATCGCCACGCAGATCATCGCGCAGGTGGCCAGTTGCCAGTACGGCGGCCAGTCCATCTCGCTGACGCACCTTGCGCCGTTCGTCGAGGTGAGCCGTCAGAAGATTCGGCGACAGGTGCTCGATGAGATTAACACCCTGGGCCTGGAGGCGTCGCCCGAGAAAGTGCACCAGGTGGTCGAGGCGCGCCTGCGCGATGAAATTCGCCGCGGCGTACAAACCATCCAATACCAGGTGGTCACCCTTATGACCACCAACGGCCAGGCGCCATTCGTCACGGTATTCATGTACTTGAACGAGGCGCGCAGCGAGCAAGAGAAGCGCGACTTGGCCATGATCGTCGAAGAGGTGCTGCGCCAGCGCTACGAGGGCGTGAAAAACGAGGCAGGCGTGTGGATTACCCCGGCGTTTCCGAAGCTCATCTATGTGCTTGAGGAAGACAACATCACCGAAGATGCTCCGTATTTTTATCTCACGCAGCTGGCCGCGAAATGCACGGCCAAGCGCATGGTGCCCGACTATATTTCAGAAAAGAAGATGCGCGAGCTGAAGCTGTCCAAAGGCGAGACCGAGGGCAACGGCGATTGCTACACCTGTATGGGCTGCCGCAGTTTCCTGACGCCCGACCGTTCGGGCAACGGCTACGACAATGTGGCCAATGCCGGCAACTACGAGCCGGGCAAGCCGAAATACTACGGTCGTTTCAACCAGGGCGTCGTTACCATCAACCTGGTGGATGTGGCGTGCAGCTCGCAGGGCGACGTGAAGAAGTTCTGGGAAATTTTCGATGAGCGCCTGGAGCTGTGCCATACCGCGCTGATGTGCCGCCACAACCGCCTGAAGGGCACGCTTTCCGATGCGGCGCCTATTCTGTGGCAGTACGGCGCGTTGGCTCGCCTGAAGAAGGGCGAGCCCATCGATAAGCTGCTCTATGGCGGGTACTCCACCATTTCGCTGGGCTACGCGGGCCTGTACGAGTGCGTGAAATACATGACGGGCCACAGCCACACCGATGCCGAGGGCACGCCGTTCGCGCTCGAGGTCATGCAGCACATGAATGACAAGTGCAACGAGTGGAAAGCTGAAAGCGACATCGATTTCTCGCTGTATGGCACGCCGCTCGAGTCCACCACGTACAAGTTCGCGAAGTGCCTGCAGCGCCGCTTCGGCGTGATCGAGGGCATCACCGACAAGGGCTACATCACGAACAGCTATCACGTGCATGTGACCGAGGAAATCGACGCGTTCGACAAACTGAAGTTCGAAAGCCAGTTCCAGCGTCTGAGCCCAGGTGGTGCCATCAGCTACGTTGAGGTGCCGAACATGCAGGACAACCTGAAGGCCGTCATCCGCGTGATGCAGTACATCTACGACAACATCATGTACGCCGAGTTGAACACGAAGAGCGACTATTGTCAGGTGTGCGGCTACGATGGCGAAATCAAGATTGTCGAAGACGACGGCAAACTGGTGTGGGAGTGCCCGCACTGCGGCAATCGCGACCAGGAGAAACTCAACGTTGCGCGTCGCACTTGCGGCTATATTGGCACCCAGTTCTGGAATCAAGGTCGCACCGAAGAGATTCGCGACCGCGTGCTGCACCTGTAGTGCGCTAATCGCCGAACGGCCTCAACCTCGATTGGCAAGCGCAAGGCGGCGGGACAAGTCTTAAGGACAGTCCTGCCGCTTTTTGCGTTTACTGCTGACTGGATTTTTGCAACTACGCAAGTACCCGCCTTTCTGGCACAGAAGTCCGTTTTTGGGGCGGGAAAGGCTCAAAAAATGAAGGGATGCGCTGCTCGTTTTCCTTTACAATCGTCTAGCGCTTCATAAATGCAATATATACATTACATCCCAAGATCGCTGTTAGCTGCGCCCGCCCCAAAAACAGGTTTTCGTGCCAAATATCGCATCTTTTGCGTATTCGAAGCTCGGCTATGGATTCGGAAGCCCCTCTATGCCGGGTTTTCGTGAATCATGATGTGTTTCACTTCTGCGAAGCTGCTTTCGACCGCGTCGTGGGCGGCTTCGGCTATTTCATGGGCGCGCACGAGCGGTAGTTGACCGTCTACGGCGATTTCGGCGTCGACGTATACGCGATTGCCGAATTTGCGCGTGCGCATCGCATCGATGCGCACTACTCCGGGCACAGCTTCGATGCATTCCTCAATCTTGCGTTCGTATTCGCGATCGCATGGCGTGTCGGTCATATTGTTCAGTGCGTCTTTCAGCACATCGAACGCGACTTTCAGAATGATGACGCAAATCACCAGGCTGGCGACGGCGTCGCCAGCGGCGAAGCCCAGCATGCTGGCGCCGATGCCCAGCAATGCGCCGATTGAGGATAATGCGTCAGAGCGATGGTGCCATGCGTCAGCCATGAATGCGCTGGAGTTCAGCGCGCGTGCCCAATGGCGTGTGTACCAGAACATGCCCTCTTTTACGAGAATCGAAACCGCTGCAGCCACAAGCGCGATGGCTCCAGGTGCACCGGTTGAGGCGTATGACCTGGTGGCAATGGATTCGAGGCTCGAGTAACCAATGGCAAGGCCCGTTGCGGCCAAGATAAGGCCCAACGCAAGCGATGCGACGCACTCGAAGCGCTCGTGGCCATAGGGATGGGTGGCATCGGCGTCGCGCTCGGCCAGGCGCACGCCGACGAACGCGATGGCGGTAGCGAATACGTCTGAAAGGGAATGCACAGCGTCGGAAATCATAGCTGTGGAATTGCCCGCGATGCCGGCGACCAGCTTAAAGGCCGACAGCGCTACGTTGCCGGCCACGCCGACTGCAGCGACCTGCTTGGTGATGGCGGCTTTGTTGAATTCGGGCTGCTTCGAAGTGCCCTTCGCGGTTTTGTTCATTGCGAACCTCCTTTATGGCGAACGTTGCGTTGGCTCTTCGGGGTTCGTTTTCGAATCGCGATATGCGAAAAGAAAACGCGCCTGCGGGTCAGCTACTGTCCCGCAGGCGCGTGTGCGTCTGCTGCCAAAAGGCCCGGCTCCATGGGGTATGCCCACGGCCTGATCAGTTTGCGCTGTTGAGCTCGCCTCTGCCAAACGTGGCGAGGCAATGCAGTGCAAAGAGCAAAGCCATTGTATGCGAGCGTCCCCCAGTAAGTCTCCAGTAACTTGCCGAATGTGTCGAAACTGTGATTGACCTGGGAATACATGAGTAGATGCGCATATGTTTGCCGGGTCGTGGGTCTATGTCCGTATATCGATTCCCGGGCGGCAGCGAGCGTAGTTTTGCTATGGTGAAACATATTGGAAAACTGACGGGCGTTGCGGAGGCCGCGGTCATGCGGCTCCGCAAGATTCCGCACGAGCCGAACAGCACTTAATGCGCTGTTCGTGCGAGTCGGGACTTGCCCGAAGCGGAGACGCGTGACCGCGGCCTCCGCAACGCGAGAGGGTCGTTATGAACTACTCTGCCATCAAATATTGCGACATCGCCAATGGAGAAGGCGTGCGCACATCGCTGTTCGTATCGGGTTGTCGCAGACATTGCCCATATTGCTTCAACGGTGAGGCATGGCGCTTCGATGCCGGCAAACCGTTCGATGCGGCCGTGCAAGACGAAATCCTGGAAAGCTTGCGCGCGCCGTTCTGCGATGGGCTTTCGCTGCTTGGCGGCGAGCCCATGGAGCCAGAAAATCAGGCGGGTCTCGTCGACTTCGTCGAACGTGTGAAGCGGGAATTTCCGAACAAGGCCATTTGGTGCTTCACGGGCGATACGCTCGACGAGCTGGAACCGAATGGGACGCATTATACGGAAGCAACCGACCGCCTGCTCGACTGCATCGACGTGCTGGTTGATGGTCCGTTCGTGAACGATTTGCACGACATCACGCTGCGCTTCCGCGGGTCGTCGAACCAGCGGCTTATTGACTTAAATGCCACGCGTGCGGCCGCCCGCACTGCCGGCGTGAAACCGTCGCAAGCTGTGCGTTTGTGGCAAGACGAGGAAATCTACGCCACGCATTCGATGAAGCGCGACGACGTGCCGGAATATTTCCAGCACGGCTAGGATGGTGGGTCAGAAGGACGGTTCACCGGTGGGCCGAAGGAACAGGTCTCTTGACCCAGCCGAGTGGGTTTGGAGCCGGGCAAATCTTAGTCAAGGGTCCCGCCCCTTTGGCCCACCTTCGGCTTGCTTTGCATTAGGCAGCGGTACAATAGCGCGGTTGCGTATTTCGTGCGAGAAAGGCTTCACATGGCTGACTACGATTTCGAAGGCCACATTACCAGCATCCCCGACTACCCGGAGCCGGGCGTTATTTTCAAAGACATCACCACGCTTTTGAAAGAGCCCGAGGGCTTCCAGGCGACCATCGATGCCATTGCTGACCATTTCAAAGACGCCGGCGTCACGAAGGTTGTGGGTGCAGAGGCGCGCGGTTTCATGATTGGCGCTCCGGTGGCATACCGTTTGGGTGCCGGCTTCGTGCCCGCACGCAAGCCCGGCAAGCTGCCGCGCGAGGTGCGCAGCGAAAGCTACGAGTTGGAATACGGCACCGACAGCCTGGAGATCCATACCGACGCGCTCGATGAAAATGACGTGGTGCTCATCGTCGACGACCTGGTGGCCACGGGCGGCACGGCGGTGGCGCAGGCGCACCTCATTGAACAGTTCGGCGCGAAGCTCGCCGGTATGGGCTTTTTGATGGAACTCGACTTCCTGAAGCCCTGCGAAGCCATTGCGAAGGCGACCGATGCAGAAGTGTTCAGCATCGTCCATGTGAAGTAGGTTGAAAACAGGGCTTTTTCGGGGACAACTGTCCTATTTCGAGAGATGGCTGGCCTGCGGGCCGGCCATTCTTGTATTCAGCGAACTTCCCTCTGCCTAAAAAGTGGCGCATGGTTTACCATTAGCCTTGTGTAACTTGCAGGCCGTCGCGTGTGCGAAACGGGGGAGATATGTTCGACAAACGCCTTTTGAGCATGGTGCCGGGCGCGCTGAAATTCATCATGGCCGACGTGGCTTTCCAATGGGTTGCGCTGGTGTGCAACATCGCGCTGTTCGTGTTGGTGGGGCAGTTTTTGCAGCTGACGTTCGAAGGCGGCACAACGCCCCAGGCGGCGATTGGCGTGTTGGCCGCTGCGGCGTTGGCCATTGTGATGCGTATGGCGTGCCAAACGGCGGCGCAGCTCATGGGACAGCGCGCGGCCGCTGCTGCCAAGCAGGCCATTCGCCAGCAAGTCTACGACAAGCTCGTGGCGCTTGGCCCCTCGTATAACGAAACCGTGGCCACCAATGTCGCCGTGCAAGTGAGCGTCGAAGGCACCGAGCAGCTCGAAAGTTACTTCGGCCAATACTTGCCGCAGCTGTTTTACGCGGTGCTCGCGCCCATTACGCTGTTCGTCGCGCTGGCTCCGCTTTCGCTTCCCGCGGCGGTGGCGCTTTTGGTGTGCGTGCCGCTCATTCCCATCTCCATCGTGGCTGTGCAGAAAATCGCGAAGCGCACCATGCGCAACTACTGGGGCAGCTATACCGATTTGGGCGGCATGTTCCTGGAAGCTATTCAAGGCCTCACCACGCTGAAAATCTACCAGGCAGATGCCGCCAAGCATGAGGAAATGAACGAAGCGGCCGAGGGCTTTCGCAAGGCGACCATGCGCCTGCTGTCGATGCAGCTGAACTCCATCACGGTGATGGACCTGTTCGCATTCGGCGGCGCGGCGGTGGGCATTATCGCAGTGCTGCTGCAATATTCGGCCGGCGCGGCCACATTTGCTTCGGCGTTCACCATCGTATTTCTGGCCAGCGAATTCTTCATTCCGCTGCGCACGCTGGGGTCGTTTTTCCATACGGCCATGAATGGCATGGCCGCCGCCGAAAAGATGTACGCGATTCTCGATGCGCCGCTGCCCAAGGGCGGCACGCGCGCCGTCGACCCCCATGCGGCCGACGTGGCGTGCCGTCGCGTGGGCTATTCCTACGACGGCCGGCGCACGGTGCTCGACGGCGTCGATTTCGAGGCGCCGCATGGCAGTTTCATTGGCGTGACGGGTGAAAGCGGTTCTGGCAAGTCGACGCTCGCGGGCATTTTGTCGGGCGCGAACGCGCGTTATACGGGGTCGGTGCGTATCGGCGGCATCGATTTGCATGACATTTCGGCCGAATCGCTGCGCGAAACCATCACCACGGTGCCGTTTTCAAGCTATATCTTCAAGGGCACGGTGCGCTCGAATCTGCTGCTCGCCAAGCCCGATGCAAGCGACGTTGAACTGTGGGGCGCGCTCGCGAAGTGCCGTCTGGCGGGCTTCGTGCGCGAATCGGGCGGGCTCGATATGGAAATCGCGGCCGAGGGCGGCAACCTTTCCGGCGGCCAGCGCCAACGTCTTGCATTCGCTCGCGCGCTGTTGCACGACGCGCCGATTTACGTGTTCGACGAGGCTACCAGCAATATCGATGCCGAAAGCGAGGCGGCCATCATCTCGGCCGCGCGCGAGCTAGCCGGCAACCATACCGTCATCATGATTTCTCATCGTTTGTCGGCCATCGAGTCTGCCGATACGATTTACGTGCTGGAACAGGGGCGTTTGGCGCAGCGCGGGACGCATGAAAGCCTGCTTGCCGCAGGCGGCGCGTATGCCGCGCTGTGGAACCAGCAGGCGCGTTTGGAAGAGTTCGCCGTTGCGGCCGATGCCCAAGAGGAACCGTTCGGCGCCCCGACGGCGTCTGATGCGCGCGTGGTCGCATCGAGGGAGGCGGCGGACTGCGCAGATGACGTCGACGCAGGCACCGCCACGCGCCGACGTTCGAATTTCAGCATTATGGCGCGCCTTGTGGGGCTTACCAAGCCGTTGCTTCCCGTGATGGCGCTTGCCATCGTGCTTGGCGTGCTGGGCTTTTTCGCGGCGATCTTCCTTACGGTGTTCGCGGCCTATGGCCTGTTGGGGCTTGCAGGGCAGGGCACGGGCATGCCGCTTCTCGCCGCATGCGTGGCCGTTGCGGTATGCGGCGTGGTGCGCGGACCGCTTCGCTATGGTGAGCAGCTGTGCAACCACTACCTGGCATTTAAGATTCTTGCGCTGGTGCGTGACCAGGTGTTTGGCAAAATGCGCACATTGGCGCCTGCGAAGCTCGAGGGGCGCGACAAGGGCGATTTGGTTTCGCTGCTCACGAGTGACGTGGAATTGCTTGAGGTGTTTTACGCCCATACGCTTTCGCCGGCCGCTATTGCGTTTGTGGTATCGGCTGGCATGGTGGCGTTCATTGCGACGCTATCGCCTCTTTTGGCGGCATATGCGGCGTTTTCTTACATTGCGGTTGGCGTGGCGCTGCCGTGGGTTGCGTCGAAGGCGAGCGGCAACGGCGGTCGCGAGGTGCGCGATGCAGTGGGCAGCATGAACGCGTTCGTGCTTGACAGCCTGCGCGGTCTGCGCGAGACGCTGCAATTTGGCCGCGAGGTCCAGCGCGCACGCGAGCTGGGCAGCCGCATGCGCGAGCTCTCGCGGGCCGAGGCGAAGCTGAAGGGCCGCGCTGCTGTGGCGATGTCTGCGACAGGCGCAGTGGTGCTCGGGCTTGACATGGGCATGATGCTTCTTTCGATGCACCTTGCGAACTACGGTTTGCTCGATTTCGGATGCGCCATGGTGGCAGCCGTCGCGCTTATGTCTTCGTTCGGCCCCGTTATTGCTGTGGCGAATCTCGGCTCCACGTTGCAACAGACGCTCGCTTCGGGCGCGCGCGTGCTCGACGTGCTCGATGAGACGCCGCAAACCGAAGAAGTTGAAGACGGCATCGAGCTTGCGGGCTTTTCGGGTGCGTCGGCGCATCGCGTCGACTTCTCATATGGCGGCCAGCCTGTGCTGTCAAATGTCGACTTGCATATCGAGCCTGGCCAAGTGGTGCGAATCGCGGGCCGTTCTGGTTCGGGCAAGTCGACGTTGCTCAAACTGTTCATGCGCTTTTGGGACGTTGGGCGCGGCACCATCGAGATATCGGGGCACGACGTCCGCCGCGTGAACACGGCGGCGCTGCGCGATGCCGAAGGCTTCATGACGCAGGAGACGCACCTGTTCTCGGGCACGGTGCGAGACAACTTGCTTATCGCGAAACCGAGCGCGACCGACGAGCAAATCATGGCCGCGTGCGAGAAAGCGTCCATTGCCGATTTCGTGCGGCGTTTGCCACAGGGGCTCGACGCTCAGGTGGGAGAGCTGGGCGATTCTCTTTCGGGCGGCGAGCGCCAGCGCTTGGGCTTGGCGCGCGTGTTTTTACACGATGCACCGTTCGTGCTGCTCGACGAACCTACGAGCAATCTCGATGCGCTCAACGAGGCTGCCGTGCTGCGCGCTTTAGCCGACAACCGCACTGGTAAAACGGTCGTAATCGTGAGCCATCGCCCCAGCGCCGCAGCCATAGCCGACGCCACCTATTCTGTCGAGCACGGCCGTCTGTCGTAAGTGGGGCAGGGGACTGTCCCCCTGTCTGTCGTGGGACAGATTCCTCAGGGGAAACTGTCCCACTAAGTAACCGATTGCTAACAAAATGGTCACGTGGTATAAAAGTCACCTACAGCAAACTGTTAGGGAAGGTACTTTTATGCCTGGTAAAACTACGAGTGAAGCCGCAGCAAACATCGGTGCGCCCTATTTGAAAACGAGCGGTCTGGTGAAAGGTTACGGCGAAGGCGATGCGCGCATGGAGGTGTTGCGCGGCATCGACGTGGAAATCGCGCGTGGCGAGATGTGCGTGCTGCTGGGCCCATCTGGCTCGGGCAAGTCGACATTCCTGAATCTCATCGGCGGCTTAGAGGCGGCCGACGGCGGCTCGATTGAAGTGGGCGGCACGACCATCACGGGCCTTGGCAAGAAAGACCTCGGCGAATACCGCAGAAACGAGCTCGGCTTCGTATTCCAGTTCTATAACCTGGTGCCCGACCTCACCATTCGCGAAAACATCGAGGTCACAGCCCATCTGTCGAAAAATCCGCTGCCCATTGACGATTTGCTGAAGTCGCTTGGCCTTTACGAGCATCGCGCGAAATTCCCGCGTCAGGTGTCGGGCGGTCAGCAGCAACGTTGCGCCATCGGTCGCGCCCTCGTGAAAAATCCCGGCCTGTTGCTGTGCGACGAGCCCACGGGCGCCCTCGACTATAAAACGTCGAAGGAAATCCTTGCGCTTATGGAACAAGTGAATCGCGATTACGGCTGCACGGTGGTAATAGTCACGCACAATGATGCCATTGCGCGCATGGCGAACCGCGTGTTGCGCCTGCGCGATGGCGTGCTCGTGGAAAACGACGTGAATGCCGCGCCTATCGCTGCGGCCGATTTGGAATGGTAGGCGCCTATGTCACCGCTTACCAAACGGCTTCCGCGCGAGCTGCGAAACAACGTCGGCAAATACCTGGGCATTTTCCTGCTGATGAGCGTGACCATTGCGCTGACGTCGGGCTTTTTGCTGGCTGCACATTCCATCGCGGTCATAATGGATGGCATGCGCGATGCCTATGTCATCGAAGACGGCCGTTTCACCACGGCGTTCGAGGCAACCGACGAGCAGCTTGATGCGGCAAGCGACGCGGCCGATACCGTGGGCGGCGTCGAGATATATCCGAACTATTCGTTCGATGCCGACTTCAGGCAGGCGAGCGGCGATAACGGGCGCGGCAAAACGCTGCGAACCTATATGCACGAGAACCGCACGGAAATGGATATCGCCGCCTATGCCGAAGGCCGCGTGCCGCAGGACGCCGACGAAATCGCCATCGACCGCGTGTTCGCCGCAAACAACGACATCGCGATTGGCGACGAAGTGAGCTTGAATGATGTCGGCTATACGGTTGTCGGCATTTTGACGACCCCCGACAATCAGGCTCTGTTCGAAGACAATTCCAGCTTCACGGTGAACACGCTCACATTCGGCGTGGCCGAAGTGTCGCGCGAGGGATTCGCTGCAATTGAAGCAGCCGGATTCACGCCGGATTACACGTATTCGTACTGCTTTGACGACCGCGGCCTTACTCTAGCGCAGCGTACCGATGTCGAAAAAGACATGATGAGCGCGCTTGCCGACGCCGATGCGCGCGTCGACGACCTCACCGATGCCGATTCGAACCAGGCCATAGGTTATGCGGCCGATGACGTTTCGGGCGATTCTGTCATGTGGTCGGTGCTGCTGTACATCATCATCGCCATCATGGCCTTTGTGTTTGTAGTGCTTACTTCGGGCACTATCGAGGAGGAAAGCGCCGTCATCGGCACATTGCTCGCAAGCGGGTACCGCCGTCGCGAGTTGGTGCTGCACTACCTGGCGCTGCCGAGCATCGTGGGAATCGCGGCGGCGGCCGTGGGAAACGTGGTGGGTTACACGCTTATGAGCGAGCCTATGCGCAATTTGTATTATGGCTCGTACAGCCTGCCGCCATACTATGTCACATGGAGCTGGAGCGTATTCCTGCAGACCACGGTGATTCCGGTTGCGGTGCTGGTGGGCATCACCCTTATCGGATTGTTGCGCAAGATGGGGCATACGCCGCTTGAGTTTTTGCGACATGAAACCAGCAAGGGCGGAGTGAAACGCGGCTTTGCCCTGCCCGAGCGCCTTGGCTTCATCGCTCGTTTTCGCCTTCGTGTGTTTTTACGCAACCTGGGCAATTTTGCAACGCTGTTCGTGGGCATCGGCTTCTCGAGCATGTTGCTCTTGTTCTCGCTGGCCATCTTGCCGACGATGAGCCACTATGCCGAAAACCTGCGCACGAGCGTGGCGGCCGAGCATCAGTATTCGCTGAAGGCCCCGCTTGAGCTTGAGGGTTCGCAGGAGGATCGCGAGGCGTGGGCGGCGTTCGAGAAGCTGCAAAACGCATCGGGCGAAAAGCTTGCTGCCGCGCAAGACGCCGCCGATGAGCTGGAAGCCGCGGGCAACGATTTGCAAGAGGTCGGAGAAAAGTTGCGGGCGGCCGCTGCCGAGCTTGCGTCATCGCCCTCCCTCGCGGTTATGCAAAACGCTCAGGACGCGCAGGGCGCGTTTGAAACCGAGCAGGCCCGCTTCCAACGCTTGCAAGATGTCTTCTACGAAAAGATTGATGCTGCCGCGGCCGATATGGGGCTTTCTCGCGATGACGCTATCGTCGAGCTCGAGAAGGCTTCCGGTATCGACGCGTCCGACGACAACGCGCACCCTGTGAACACCGTCGACAACGGCCAGGCAAAAATCGCCCAGGCCGAGAAATATGCGGTGTACTCGTTGGAATACGATCGCGGCGAAGGCGCCGGAACCGAGACCATTACGGTGTACGGCGTGCCGGAAGGCTCTCGCTACTGGACGAACATGAACGTCGGCGAGGGGCGCGTGGTGTTCGGCGGCGGCCTCATCGACAAATTCGGTTTTGGGCCGGGCGACGAGATTTCGCTCTACGACAAATACGAAGACGAGACGCGCGTGGTTGAGTTCGCGGGCGATACATGGGGTTCGAAGTCGAATATGGCCATGTATATGAGCCTTGCCGATTTCAACGAATTCTTCGACAACGATGCATCGTATTTCAACGGGTATGCGTCTGACGAGCCCCTCGAGCTCGACTCGCGTTACCTGGCAAGCGATCTGACGCCCGCCGACATGGATGCGATAGGCGATCAGTTTACCGGTATGATGAGCGACATGCTGGGCATGCTTATCGGGTTGTCGGTATTCATCTTCCTGGTGTTCATGTACCTGCTCACCAAATCCGTCATCGACCACAGCGCGCGTTCCATCAGCTATATGAAGGTGTTCGGCTATCGGGATGGCGAAGTGAGCAAGCTGTACGTGCGCTCCATCACGTGGTGTGTGGTGGTGTCGCTCGTCGTGTGCCAGCCCGTCATCATTTGGGCGCTCACGCTGGTGTTCCGCGCCATGCTGTTAAGCTACAGCGGCAACATCGAAATCTACGTGCCCATGGCGGCCATCGCCGAAACCGTCCTCATCGGGTTGGCCACCTATGCGGTGGTTGCGCTGCTGCACATGCGGCACATAAAGAAGGTCCCGCTCGCGCTGGCGTTGAAGAGCGCCGAGTAATCTGGGTATATGCATCGGAAGGGGGTCGCGAAAGCGGCCCCTTCTTCGTGATACACTCGGAAGGTTCAACATCGCTGACCGAAAGGCCCCATCATGCCCGATTCCCATCCTGAAGACCTCACCGAAGTCGTCGAAGCCGACGAGCTTGCCGCGTCCGCGCACGGCGAGCTCGGCCGCATCGCGAATCGGCTCTACGACGAAGACGCCTCGACCGAGGAATCGTTCATGGCGTTTATGGAATGGTGTGAATCGCGTGGCATCGAGTTGTGGCCGCACCAGGAAGAAGCCCTGATGGATATCATGGTGGGCGACCACGTGATCCTGGGCACGCCGACGGGCAGCGGCAAGTCTCTCGTGGCGCTGGGCATGCATTTCATGGCCATGTGCTTCGGTGAACGCTCATATTACACGGCTCCCATCAAGGCGCTGGTCAGCGAGAAATTCTTCAATTTGGTGGAGCTGCTCGGCCGCAACAATGTGGGCATGATCACGGGCGATGTGCATATCAACGTCGACGCGCCCGTCATTTGCTGCACGGCCGAGATTCTTGCGAATCTGGCGCTGCGCGAGGGCGCCGAGGCCCAGGTGCATTCGGTGGCTGCTGACGAGTTCCACTTCTTCAGCGACAACGATCGCGGTTGGGCGTGGCAGGTCCCGCTGCTCACGATGCCGAAAACGCAGTTTTTGCTGATGAGCGCCACGCTGGGCGACGTCGACGAAATAGCCGAAACCCTGAAGCGCCAAACGGGCAACACGGTGAGCCGCGTGATGGACGCGCCGCGCCCTGTGCCGCTTTCCTACGAATACGTGAAAACGCCCATCGAGGCGACGGTTGAGTTGGCTCTGCGTGCTGGCGAAGGTCCGCTGTACCTGGTGCACTTTTCGCAAGACGCGGCGCTTACCACGGCAAGCGCGCTGGCGAGTTACGGCATTGCCACCAAAGAACAGCGTGAAACAGTGAAAGAGGCCATGAAGGGCACGGCGTTTACCACGGCGTTCGGTAAAACGCTGAAGCGTCTTCTGAGCTTCGGCGTGGGCGTGCACCACGCCGGCATGTTGCCGCGCTACCGTCTGCTTGTCGAGAAACTCGCCCAGCAGGGCGTGCTGCCGGTTATTTGCGGCACCGATACGCTGGGCGTGGGCATTAATGTGCCCATCCATACGGTAGTGTTCACGCAGCTCACGAAATTCGACGGTCACAAGATGCGCCGATTGCGCTCGCGCGAGTTCCATCAAATCGCGGGTCGCGCGGGCCGTTCGGGCTTCGATATTGAGGGCCGCGTGCTGGCCGAGGCGCCCGAGCACGAAATCGAGAACTACAAGGCCATGCTGAAGGCCGGCGGCGATGAGAAGAAACTGCGCAAAATCAAGAAGAAGAAAGCGCCCGAGGGCTTCGTGAATTGGAGCGAGCAGACCTTCGACCACCTCATCGAATCGCAGCCGGAAAAGCTCACGCCGCGCTTGCGCATCACGCATTCCATGGTGCTTTCCGAGGTGGAGCAGGGCGGCGATGCGCGCGCTCGCGTCGAGAAGCTTATCGAAGACTCGATGCAGACGCCCGAAGAGAAAATCAAGCTGTCGCAGCGCGCCGACGAGGTATTCGCCACGCTCATCGATGCCGACGTGGTGGAGCGCCGCACGGTCGAAGACGGCGGTGCCGAATATGTGCTCACGCTCGATTTGCCTGAAGATTTCGCTCTTGACCAGCCGCTTTCGCCATTTTTGCTCGCGGCGCTCGAGCTGCTCGACCCTGAAAGCGAAACCTACGCGCTCGACGCGGTTTCCATGGTGGAGGCAACGCTCGAAGACCCGCGTCAGGTACTGCGCGCGCAAGAGCGCAAGGCGCGCGATAAAGCCATGGCCGAAATGAAGATGGACGGCGTTGATTACGACGAACGCATCGAGCGCATCGCCGAGGTGACGTATCCCAAGCCGCTCGAAGATATGCTGAACGCCGCGTTCGCGCAATACTGCGAAAAGGTGCCGTGGGCGCGCGACTATGCGCTGTCGCCGAAATCGGTGTTGCGCGACATGCTGGAAACCGCGAGCGACTTCAAGGGCTATATCCAGCGCTTGGGCATTGCACGCTTCGAGGGCATCCTTTTGCGCTATTTGGCCGAAGCATATCGTGCGCTCGACCGCACGGTGCCCATCGACAAGCGCGACGAGCAGATGAAAGACATCATCGCGTGGCTCGGCTTGGTGGTAAGCTCGGTCGATTCGAGTCTCGTCGACGAATGGGCCAATGCGGGCGCTGCGCTCGATGCGGCGCCGCCCGAGGCGCAAACCGATGCCGTGGTGCGCGATCGCCGCGGCCTTACGGTGCTCGTGCGCAATGCCCTCATCTCGCGCGTGCGCCTGGCATCGCTTCGCCGCGAGGCCGACTTGGGCGAGATGGATGCCGATTGGGGCTATGGCGAGCGCGCATGGCATGCCGCGCTTGACGAATACTTCGAGCAGCACGACGAAATTGTGCTCGACGCCGACGCCCGTTCAAAGAAATACCTCGTCATCGATGAGTCTGACGAACAGACTGTTCATGTGTGGCATGTGCGCCAGATATTCCGCGACGAAAACGACGATCGCGATTTCAGTATCGACGCCGATGTCGATTTGGACGCGACTCAAGAGGGCGACGGCGTGGTGTTCTCGAACTATCGCGTGGGCTTCGTCGACGAACTGTAGGGGCAAGATATGGCACAAAGCACCACGCGCCGCACGCTGCACTACTATTGGCAGGTCACAAGCAAGCACAAAGCTCTGTTCTGGGGGCTCATCGCATCGACGTTCCTATTCGTGGCTTTGCTGTCGTATGGCAACCCGTACGTCATGAGCCTCATTGTCGATAGGGTGAGCGAAGGCGGCGTGGGCCCCAACGAGGTGTTTGCCGCTTACGGCCCCTATATCGTTGCCCTTATCGCGATCAATGTGTTTGGACAAGCGGCAAGCAAGCTGCAAGACTATACGCTGTATAAACTCGAAATCGCCGCGGCCTACGATCTGGCAACCATGAGCTTCGATGCGCTTTGCAACCAATCGATGAGCTTTCATTCCAACCGCTTCGGGGGCACGCTGGTAAGCCAAACCTCGAAGTTCATGAGCGCCTACCAGCAGCTTATCGAAACAATCATGTTCCCGTTTCTGCCGGTTATATGCTCGGTCATCTTCACGTGCGCCATTCTGGCCCCGCGCGTGCCGGTGTACGTGGCCATTCTCATGGTGCTGCTGGCGATTTACGCGACGGTGTCTTACGTTATGTACAAACGCATTCTGTCGCTGAACGAGAAAGCGGCCAGTGCGCAAAACCAGCTGTCGGGCGAGCTGTCCGATTCGGTGGCGAATATCCTGGCCGTTAAAACCTATGGTCGGGAAGACTACGAGCGCGGTTTGTTCGATGCGGCGAATAGGGAAGTGGTCGCCCGCGATTCGAAGCGCATGTGGGCATCGCTCACGCGCGGCGTCATCACGGCGTCGATCACCGTGGTCATCATGAGCGTGGTGGCAGTGTTCATTGCAGGAGGCAACGCGTGGTACGGCATTACGCCGGGCACGCTGGTGATGATGTTCACCTACACGTATACGGTTACCAACCAGTTCAACTTCATCAATAACGGCCTGCAGCGCTTCAATCGAGCGTTCGGCGATGCCAGCGGCATGACGGCCACGCTTGACGAGCCTCGTTTGGTGGCCGATAAGCCGAATGCGCCCGATTTGCGGGTGCGTGAAGGCGCCATCGATTTCAAAGGCATTGGGTTCTCATATGGCGAAGGCGGCTCGAAAACCACGGTGTTCGACGGCTTCGATTTGCACATTCCTGCAGGCCAGCGCGTTGGCTTGGTGGGACTTTCGGGGGCCGGCAAAACTACGCTCACCAAGCTGCTGCTGCGCTTGTCCGACATTCAACAGGGCAGCATCCTTATCGATGGGCAGAACATTGCCGATTGCACCCAGCAATCGCTGCGTCGCCAAATCGCTTACGTTCCGCAAGAATCGCTGCTGTTCCATCGCAGCGTGGCGGAAAACATCGCCTACGGCAAACCAGGCGCCAGCATGGACGAAATTCGCCAAGCTGCGGCGCAGGCGAACGCGCTCGAGTTCATCGAGCGCCTGCCGCAAGGCTTCGAAACCCAGGTGGGCGAGCGTGGCGTGAAGCTCTCGGGCGGGCAACGCCAGCGTATCGCCATCGCGCGTGCCATTCTGGCCGATTGTCCCGTGTTGGTGCTTGACGAAGCCACCAGCGCGCTCGATTCCGAAAGCGAATCCGCCGTGCAAGACGCGCTTGCGACGCTGATGGAGGGTCGTACCTGCATCGTGGTGGCACACCGCCTGTCCACGGTGGCAAGCCTCGACCGCATCGTCGTGCTCGACCAAGGCAAGGTTGCCGAAGACGGCCCCCATCAGGCGCTTATCGAAGCTGCCGGCGAATACGCCAACCTGTGGAACCGCCAGACCGGTGCTTACTTGGAATAAGAACGCACCAAACGCTCTGAGCATTTGGCGCGTTCTGGCTGGCGCTACAAAGGAAATCAAAGAAAGGCCCGAATGGGAGGCCCCTCAAGGTCGTCTGCGTTCAATCTTGCTCTTCATTTCTCAATTAAACGCAGCCAGGCGAGCGCATAGTGAGCGAAGCGAACGGTAGCGAGCCGTGGCCTTGAGGAGCCTCCCATTCGGGCCTTTCTGGGCGGGTTAGCCTACTTTTTCAGCAGCGACGTCAGCTCGCCGCGGCTCAGAATCTCGACCGATCGCGTTGCGCGCGATACCGTGGTATACAGGCGGTTTTTCGCTACGCGGTCGCCCTCGGGGAACACGCGCGCGCTCGCGTCGGGCACAATCACGTGGTCGAACTCCAGGCCCTTTGCCAACTGCAGCGTAATAATCATGGCGCCGTTTGTGGGAAGCTCTGCTTCCGTCTCCATGTCGATCAAGCCTTCCGCCGCATCGCCCAGAAACGCGCGCAGGCGTTTCGCCTCATGCTTCCAAGGCACTACGATGGCGGTTAGCCCGTCGTTTTTCTTCGCGCGCCCCACGGTTTCGCGCAACGCATCGGCATACGCGGCCTCATCGTCGAATTGCTCGATGCGCACGGGCTCGCTCGCGCGCTGCACCGACGAAATCTTCGCACGCTGTTCCTCGGGCAGAAGCCCCGCGAAAATCTCGGTGATTTCAGGCGAAGAGCGGTAGCTCGTCAGCAGGCTGCATGTGGAAATGTCGCCGCGCAGGCGGCAGAACACCTCGCGCACCTCGGCAAACGATGCCGTGTTCGGGTTGATCGCCTGGTTCTCGTCGCCGAGCAGCATGAAGTTCGCGCGGCGGAAGAATCGGGCCAGCACGGCCAGCTGCGCGGCGGAATAGTCCTGCACCTCGTCGATCATCACATATTTCGCGTAAGGGTCGCCCAACCCCGTGATGGCCATTTTCAAATACAGCCATTCCAGCGCCGACAGGCTTTTCTCGCCCAAAAGACGCATGCCAATGCGGTCGATGCGCAGCCATGCGTCGTCGCGCACCGCGCGGAAGGCGCTTTCGTAGCGGTCCATCAGCAGGCGCAGCGCGAAATCGCGCGCTTCCTTCTCGTCCACGGGCGCATAGGGCTCGCCAAATTGCGAGAGCTGTTCGTTCAACGTCATGCCCTCGAGCTCTTCAAGCACGGCTTGGCCCGATGCGAGCTGCTTCACGCGCGCCTCGAGCGCGGCTTCCAAATCTTCGCGCATGAGCGTCGCGCGGTGCGGCCCAGCGGGCACGTTTTTGTACTTCGCGTTCACCTTGCGAATTTGGTTGATGCCTAAAAGCCTTACGCCGCTGTGGTGCAACTCGCGGAAGTCCTCGTCTTCGAATTGCAGGCCGGCCACGGCGTCGTCGATGCGCCACAGGGCTTCAATGGGCACGCTTTTCTTTTCGGCGGCCAGCGCGCTAGGCATCACGCGGCTCGCGAATTCCGCCCAAGTGAGCGTTTCGGGGTTGCGCTCGCCCATGTCGGGCAGCACGTTTTCGATATACGTGCGGAAAATCGGGTTCGGTGTAATAAGGAACACCTCGCTCGGGTCGAGCTCGGTGCGGTTTTGATAGAACAGGTATGCGATGCGCTGCAGAAGCACGCTTGTCTTGCCGCTGCCCGCGATGCCCGCAACAAGCAGCGCCGGCACGTCTTCGTGGCGCACGACCTCGTTTTGCTCGCGCTGGATGGTGGCGGTAATCGCTTTCATTTGCGCCGTGCGCTGGTGCGATAGCGATTCCAGCAGCAGCGCGTCTTGAATGGCCACGGTGGTGTCGAAATAGGCGTTCAACGTGTCGGCCTCGATGTCGAACTGGCGGCGGCACTTCAAGTCTACGTGGATGGTGCGTCCGTTTGCGACATAGCTTGTGGAACCGTTGCTTTGGTTGTAATACGTTTCCGCCACGGGGCTGCGCCAGTCGACCACCAGGCGCTTGTAATTGTCGTCGGAAATGCCGGCGGCGCCAATATAGAGCTCCTTGGCGGGCTGGCCCGATTTGAACTGCAGAGCTACTTTCGCGAAGTACGGTTGACGAAGCAGCAGGCGGCAGCGCGCCAGCTTGTCGGCGGTCACTTCCTGCTGCGCGTTATATGAATCGATGACGCTGTTCACGGTGCCGTACGAGGCGTACGTTTCGCTTGCCTCGGTGTCGCTGGTGAAGTCGTTGGAGATTTCAGAGAGCAAATCCAGCTTGTCGCGGGCCGCTGCCGCGCTCGTGGTCTCCATCTTGCGGGCCAGTTCGCCGCGCATTTTGTCGAGCTCGACGTACACTTCGCTCAAATGCGCCTGCTCGGCGGCGAAAACGGGGTCGTCGGCCGAGGTGCCGAAGGCGGCTTCTTCGGAGGAAAGGTTTTCTTGCGTCATAGCGGCTCCTTGCAATCGCGGGCCAAAAATTCGGACAAATAAGTTTACCCGCATTTCGGCCCGCGCGCACGCGCTGCAACGCGCCGCAAAGAAAACACCACGTATGGCAAGGGCTTGAGGCTAACCGCGTTTCGACCCTTGCCTTCGGATGCCGCCCTTATGGCCGCATGCCTTGTTCGGCCCTATTCCTTTCGCCGCGCAATTTCGCGGGGAGCTGTTTTGCGCGCTTCGTAACGCGGCCTTTCTGGCAAGGGCGGCCTCGAATGCCGCGTTTGCCGGGCGCGTCATCGGGCCTCAAGCCAATCGATGAGCGCATCCGCATCGTCGAACACGTCGCAGAAGGCGCGCCAGTCGCATGAGTTCAAGCCCGTTTCGCATGAAAGGTCGAGCATTTCAACAAGCGGCTTGAAATAGCCGTCTACGTCGAGCAGCGCGCACGTCGATTCCAATTCGCCGGCTTTGATTTGCGACATCACGCTGAAGAATTCCTCGAACGTGCCAAGGCCGCCTGGCAGTGTGACGAAGGCGTCGGACATGCGAACCATGCGCTTGATGCGCGTGGACAAGTCGGCTTCCTCAACGTTTTCGATGCCATCGACAATATGGCGGCCCGTTGCAGTAAGGCCTATGGTGGTCACGCCATACACGTGGCCGCCCGCGGCAACGGCGGCGCTCGCGGTGGCGCCCATCAGTCCTTGGTCGTAGCCGCCGAACACCAATTCATGGCCGCGCTCGGCGATGGCGCGGCCCAAGTTCTGTGCGGCAAGGGTATATTTCGGGTCCAGGTTTTTGGAAGACGAGCAGAATACGCAGATTTTCATAGGGGCCTTTCTCACGATGGTTTTGGCCTATGCTACCGCAAGCTTCGCCGCCATGCCGCTTTGTGCCGCTATTCGGTTATTCAGTTTTCAAGGTGCGAGGCTGCAATGCGCTACGCGGCTTCGCCCATGCACCATCCCGGCACTATCGAATACATCAACGTCGCATTCATCGCCGCGTCGGCCTTGCCAAGCTGGGTGCCGCAATACCACGCCGTGTCGTGGGTGTTCGCCACAGTTCTCAAACGGAACAACAGGCCGGTGCTGTCTTGGGGCAATTGCTCGTCTACCGTGCATACCATCTGGTAGAACAGCTCGGCGGGCCTGTCGGTCGTGCTCGTGAGAAATGGCGTGAAGCACGCATACTGCGTTCCCTCGTCATCGAGGCTTGGGCAATAGCTCGTCAGATGGCTGGCAAGCCCGCCTGCGATTTCCTTAAGCGAGAGCAACCACACCTTGTCGCTGGTTTTCGTGGCTGCTGTTTTGCTCGTTCCTTGGGCGTTTTTGGTCGCTTTTTCTACGGAGCATATTGATTGCTGGAATTCGTCCGAGAAAAGCGCCCAATGCGCGCCCGAATTGAGCGACGCGCGCAACGCGCATGCTTGCCAGCCTCCCACATTGGTGTTGGTGGGGTTGGCTTGTCCGGCAGTTGGCAGCCCGTGTCGGCCGACGAATGTCAGCCCGGCCTTGCCGCCTGTCGATGCTTCGTCGTGCAGGATATCCGCGAGTCTGAACGTGTACAGGCTTCCGTCGCGCAAACGCATCGTGCCCACCGCATCGTCGCGCAGCCCTTGCAGCATTTCGGCATAATAGGATGAACGTTGGCCATTTTTCGCGATATCGCGTGCGATTTCTTTCGTTTCGGCCATGGTGTATCCCAGGTAATACGCGAGTGCGATGCTTCCCGCGTCGGATCGAAGGTCGCCCGCGTACGCGCCCGACGAATCACGCGCCCGACATTCGATTGCAGCGCCGTCATCACCTTCGCGCAAGGTGTAAACGGCCGTTGTCGCGCCCTCTATTGCCGTGCCGTTTTTGAACCATTGCCACGAGAGCGCGGCATCGTCGGGAGCGTCTTGCGCGCGTGCAGAAAGGGTCGAGCCTGTGACGCGTTTCCCGCTGATGGAAATCGAACCCGTTAAGGCAGGAATCGGGCGCTCATAGGTGTAGTGATAGGTGAATTGTCCGATGCTCACTTGGTCGACCGATGTGGCCTGAGCCGAAATATGCTCGGGCAATGCGTCGATTGCGGTCCACGATGCGGCCATGGAGCTGTGAGCCGGGATGGTTTTGCCTTCGGCATCGCATTGCCATGCCAGGTTGCTGGGCGCTTCGGCGCTTGTGATGACGATGCCGTAATCGGTCGTGTTCTCGAGCGTCGCTGCGGGAACGAACGCGTGCCCTGTGCCGTCCATGGTGCATAGAATGCGGGCATCCACGCGCAGAGGATCGGCGGCATCGGCCCAGGCGGGCGGTGGGGAAATCATGCCGATGAATATGCATGATGCAAATGCGGCAATTGCTTTGCGTAACTTGGCGTGCCGGGGGAACGCATTCATGAGGTGCCCCGATGGATGCGCTTGCCCTGAAAAGCGGATGCCGCGATCGCCGCGACGGCGGCATTGGCGAGCGCGGCAACCGCGACGGCGTACTGGACGGATTCGTCTCCCGTTTGCGGCATTGGCGTTTCTGCGACATTTTCGTCATCGGGCGATGGCGCGTTGCTCGCATTTTCCGGCGCGCGTTGCGCGAGCTGGAGATATGCGGCGCTCGATGCCCCCACTTCGCCGTCGGCCCAGGCTATGCGGGCGGGGCCTGCGGCGAGGCTTCCGGCCATGGCCAGTGCTGCGATGATGCGTAAGCGTTCGTCCACGGCCCCTCCTTTCGCGAATGGATGGTTAGGAAATCTTTCCGGGCGCGAATGTCCAGTTGATGGTGGCGAATTGCTGGCTTGCGCTGAGGTCGTTGGTCACATTGGCCACCGCGCCGCCCATTTCGACGTTGACCGACCCGCCCCTGTCAAGACTCCATGCGGGGTCTGGGAGCAATGTGTCTGTGGTGACGTGGGCTGCTTTGGTGGTTGCTCCTCCGGCCGGCGTGATATTGAGCTCAACGGCGTTATCGGTTCCCGTTTTCGAGGCATCGGCAACGAACGTGAACCCGTTCGACGCTTCCGCCTTCAGCTTTGCGACGCGGATGCCGAACACCGATTCGTTCTTGATTTTCAAGGCTTCGGCCGAAGGTCCGATGAGCGTGCCGTCGCCGTTTACCGCGAAGTCGATTCGCGTGGGCACCGATGCCACAATTTTCGACGAGTCGGCCATGAGGAATGCGGCCGACGAAGCGGATCCAGTTTCTGTTCGGGTAGTTCCGTCTTCGGCGAGCGCCGGGGCGGGCGCCACTGCGGCTGCGGCCAGCGTGCATCCCAGAATGGCTGTTGCGGCGATGCGCGCGCCGCGGTTTCGGGCGGTTTCGAATGTCATGGCTCATCCTTTCAGTCGACATTCAACGTTGCTTGTGCCGCGACGGTACCGCCGACGGCAGTATGGCTTTCGACGTCGTAGCCTTGCGCGGTTACGGTAACGTCGTAGGCTCCGGGAACGAGCTGCGCGTCCAATGCGGGCGACGCTATGGACTGGCCGGGTTTTATCAGGCCCGATTCGTATATCACGGTGCCGTCTTCGAGCGAAAACGCGTATTTCAAGTCGACCGAGTTCTCGGCGCGGTTGTCGAGCACGGTAATGGTTTGGCCCTGTGCGTCGGATGCGTGCACCGCGCCTGTCTTCGAATCGGCCTGCATGGGAGAGGCGACCGAAATCCAAAGCCTGGATTGTCGTGCCGATTCATCCAAATTAGCTACGATTTCGTCATACGATGCACCGTCCATCTTTCCCGATTGCGCCGATTCGTCATATGCGGCATTCGAAATTGCAGGTAAGGCGACTATTGCCGCGATTGCAAGCAGGGCCATGCATGCCGCGATGCCTGCAAGGGCGGCTGCGCGCTTCTTTCGGTTGCCGCATTCTTCGTGCGCGGTTTCGGTCTGCTCGTCCATGCGTGCTCCTTAGCTTTGCCGTTCGGGGTTCGCTCATGCTAGTCAGCGAATCTGTCTAAAACCTTGCCGGTTTCTTACGCGCTTTCTGACGAAATACGGTCGATGTTTTGCGTGCTGCGAGGCAATCGCGCAAGGCGGGGCTTTGCGTCGAAAGAAATTGGTTCTCTTGAAACGAACATCCATTCGCTTTATAATAGCGAAAGAATGTTCGATAAAATGGGAAGGGGAGAGCGTTGGACACCACGGCGAAATTGGCCTTGCTCGCCGATGCCGCGAAATACGATGTGGCGTGCACGTCGAGCGGCATCGACCGCGATGCATCGCGCGGGTCGCTGGGCAATACCGCGTCGGCCGGAATTTGCCATAGCTTTTCGGCCGATGGCCGCTGCATTTCGCTGTTGAAGGTGCTGTTCACCAACGCATGCGTGTTCGATTGCGCATACTGCGCAAGCCGCTGCAGCAACGATACTCCGCGTGCTGCGTTTCGTCCCCGCGAGCTGGCCGACCTTACCATCGAATTTTATCGGCGAAACTATATAGAGGGGCTGTTTCTGTCCAGCGGGGTTTTGAAAAGCCCCGACTACACGACCGAGCGCATCGTTGAGTGTCTGCGCATTTTGCGCGAAGAATACGGCTTTCGCGGGTACATTCATGCGAAAGCCGTGCCGGGAACGTCGCCCGAGCTCATTGCCCAGTTGGGGGCGCTTGCCGACAGAATCAGCGTGAACATGGAGCTGCCTTCGAGCGAAAGCCTGGGTTTGCTGTGTCCCGATAAAACCAAGGAATCTATCGTCGCGCCTATGCGTCAAATTCGTCAGAGCATTGCGGAAGATCGCGACACGCGGGCGCTTATGCGCAAAAGTTCATGCTATATGGCCAAGCGAACGGTGCCGCGCAAAACGCGCGCATTCGCACCGGCCGGGCAAAGCACGCAGATGATTATCGGGGCAACCCCAGAAACCGATTTCCAAATTTTGAGGCTCTCGTCGTCGCTGTACAAGCAGATGAACATGAAGCGCGTGTTTTTCTCGGCCTACCTTTCGGTGAACGACGATGTTCGTCTCCCTTCAAACAATATTGTTCAGCTCGATCGGGAGCATCGGCTTTATCAGGCCGATTGGCTCATGAGGTTTTACAAATTCGATGCATCGGAGCTCATCGACGAATCGAACCCGTTTCTAGCGACCGATATCGATCCGAAGGCGAATTGGGCGCTGAACCACCTCGATCGTTTTCCCGTAGAGGTGAATACTGCGACTTATGACGAATTGCTGCGCGTGCCGGGAATTGGCGTGCGCGGCGCGAAGGCCATCGTGGGCGCTCGACGGGCGACGTCGCTTGGCGAGCCGGAGCTGCGCAAACTTGGGGTGGCATACAAGAGGGCGCGCTATTTCATCACATGTCGTGGTCGCTACCAGGGGCGGGGTGCGCGGTTCGACAAAGAGAGCTTGCATGCGCAGTTGGCGGCTCCCATTCACGGGGGAAGTCACGGCAGGCGGGCGGGGCACGTGCTTTCGGGGCAAATGAGCCTCTTCGAATCGGCATCGTAGGGAAGCCGACGGTTTGGTGGCGTATAGTTGGGCCATGCAGAAATTTGCCGGGAGCATCGGCGTTTGACGAAAGGGAGGCAACATGTCGCAACGAGGTTTCGACGGGCTGCAGCGCAGGTCGTGCACGTCGGTTTTGGTGGGGCGCGCCGCGACGCGCGACGGCTCGATTATCATCGCGCGAAACGAAGACAATACGACGCCCGCCGCCCCAAAATCGCTGCGCGTGGTTCCTAAGCGCGAGGGAGGGCAGCGCGAGCTTGTATCGGGCGCAAACGGCTTCGCCATAACGCTTCCCGAGTGCGGCATGCGCTATACGGCCATGCCCGATGTGACGCCCGAAGATGGCCTGTTCGAGGAAGCGGGGGTGAACGCGGCGCATGTGGCTATGTCGTCGACGGAAAGCGCGCTTGCGAACAGCCGAGTGCTGGCGTTCGACCCCTATGTTGAAAACGGCCTTGCGGAAGATGCCATGCTCACAGCGGTGCTTCCCTATGTACGCACTGCTCGCGAGGGCGTCGAGCGTCTGGGGCGCATCGTGGCCGAATCGGGTTCCGCCGAAAGCAACGGCGTTCTGTTTGCCGACCACACGGAAGCGTGGTACATGGAAATTGCCACGGGGCATCATTGGGTCGCGCAGCGCATCCCCGATGATTGCGTGGCCGTTGTGGCGAATCAATTGTCTATTCAGCAGGTGGATTTCGACAGCGACGACTTCATGTATTCGGACGGCATTCGCGACTTCGTCGAAGAGCACTCGCTTAATCCGTCGAAGCCCGCGGGCTTTGTGGCGCAATGCAGCGAAGACCTGCCGAAACAGGCGGCATCGTTGCCGACGTTTAACTTCCGCGAGATTTTCGGTACGAGTTCCGATGGCGACAGGCGTTACAACACGCCACGCGTATGGGACGGGCTTCGCCTGCTTGCCCCTGAAATCGCGATGCAGCACGAGCTTACCGACGACGATATGCCGTTCGTGTTCCGCCCGAATAGACTTTTAGGCGTGGAAGATGTGGCTGCGGTGCTCTCGAGCCATTTTGATGAGACCGATTACGACCCCATTGGCACTGCGGGCGATGAATTCTCGCGCAAGCGTTACCGTGCCATCGCCTTGTCTCGCACGCAGGAATCTCATGTGCTGCAACTCGAGGGCGTATTTGGCCTAACGGCGCAGCAATGCGCCGATGCCGCGTTTCGTGGCGAGCTCGCCTCGCCGGTGTGCTGGGTTGCGCTGGGAACGCCGTGCTATTCGCCTTATATGCCGCTGTTCTGCGATGTGGACGCGTGGCCGGAATGCTTCGATAACGCCACGCCAAAACCCGATTTATCGCATGCCTATTGGGTGTTTCGTTCCCTCGAGGCGGCGGGCGATGCGCGTGCGGCGGTTACGAACGTTCGCGTTTCCGATTACAAAGACGAACAGTGGCAAAAAGCGCTGCGCCATGCCGAGCGCGTGCAGCGACAGGCTGCGGAAGCTTCTGCCGGCGATAAGCGGGCGATATACACTCAAGCGAACGACGAGCTTGCCGAATGGGCCGTTTCTGATGCGCGCAAGCAGTTGGCTGAGCTTCTGCTCGACTTGTCTGTCGCATCCCCGCTTACGTTCAAGATGAACCCGAATTTATAGAGGGGTGCGGCAATTCCGCAATCGAATGCGTTACCTTGGATAGATGGATTGGAGCCGCCTTTTTGGAAGATCTCGGTTTGGCATATGTCTATGACGGGTCGTTCGAAGGCTTTCTTTCGGCGGTGTTTCTGGCGTACGAGCGAAGGGAGTGCCCGGCCGATGTAGTGGGCGCTGAACAGTATGCGCCGCGGTTGGGGCAGGCTTGCGTTTCGGTCGCGACCGATATGGGCCATGCCATGCGGGTGCGCGCTGGCATCGAGCGCACATGCGGTCCAGAAACATTTCGCCAGGTGGCAGAGGCATATCTTTCCGACGAGCCCGACAAGGGCGCGGCGGCGTTGCGGTTCGTGAGGTACGCGATGCGCCGCGGCCCGCGTGCGCGTTTCGACAAGGCCGCGCCCGAGGTGGCTCGATTCGCCGAGATTGTGCGCGGCGTCTACAACGAGCAGCATCTGTGGGTGCAGTTCCTGCGCTTCTCAAAAACCGAAGGCGGTGTCTACGTTGCCGCGTGCAACCCGAAGGCGAATGTGGTGCCGCTGCTGATGGGGTGGTTCTCGCGGCGTTTCAACGTGCAGCCCTTTGTGGTTTACGATGAAGTCCATCATGTGGCAGGCGTTTCTCGCGATGGGCGATGGAACCTTGTGCAAACGTGCGATTTCACCCCGCCGCCTGCAGCGGCGGGCGATGAAATGTACGAACGGGCATGGAAAGCGTTCTACGACGCCATTTCTATCGATGCTCGCTATAACTCCGAGTTGCGTATGCGCTCAATGCCGAAACGCCTATGGAAGAACGTCGTTGAGCTAAAAGATATATCGCAAGGCGAGTTCGGCGAAAAAGAAGAGCGCCGCCCCCTGCCGAAGCAGAACAGCGACGCTCTGGAATGCGGCCAATCGGAATCGATTCGCGTGCGGGCCGAATAGCTATTTCATGCCAGCGTTGCTCATTTCCTCTACGTCGACGGAAATGGTGTGCTTGATAGGCTTCCAGCTTGCTTTCTTCACCAGCGCCACAAGGGCGATAGGAATGTAGGTAAGCTGGAAAACGGGGAAGGTGAACAGGTAGCGAATCTTCTTTGACGTCGTGGAATGAATGTTGTCCCATTCGGTGAATGTGGTAAGCACGCCGAAGATGAACATGAACAGCATGAAGTTGAACAGGCAGAAGAACATCGACGACAAAGCCGAGGTAACCATGGTGCCGGCCGACATAACGCCGAACAGCGTGAGCAGCGCGATGGTTCCGTTGAACCCGATGGAAATCACGGTAAGCAGCATGGCGGGCGCGATGGTCATCAACATATCGTAGCAGGCGAAGCGCTTGCCTTTGGGGTTGGTGAAGATGCCTTTGGCAAGCCGGGGCGCGTAATGCCAAAATACCTGGTAAAAGCCCTTGGCCCAGCGGAAGCGCTGGTTCCATGAATCGATGAACGTAATGGGCTGCTCATCATAGAGCATGGCGGTGGGGCAGTATGCGATGCGGCGTCCCTCGATAATGGAGCTGGTGGAGAATTCGATGTCTTCGGTAAGCAAATGCCATTTCCAGCCGTCGCTTTGCTTCAGCACGCGCGCGGCTATGAAGAAACCAGTGCCCGAAATGGCGCAGCTGGTGTTCAGCGTAAGGCGCGCCTGGCTCAAGTATTTCGCCTCGCGCAAAAACCAAATCGCGTAGCCGGCGGAAATCCAGTTGCTGCCATAGTTTTTCGAGTTGCGGTAACTGGTAGAGGCCTCGGCGCCGCCGTCGAAAACCTTGTTCATCTCGCGGAAGTAATTCGCGTCAAGCACGTTGTCGGCGTCGAATACGAAATAGGCTTCGAAAGTCTCGGCATCGTCGCGCTTTTGAATCTCGTGCCATCCGTAGTTCAGCGCATAGCCTTTGCCTATTTCTTGGTCGTTGAAGCGCACGTACACGTCGGTCGCTCCCGCTGCGCGGGCGATGTCGGCCGTGTTGTCAGTGCAGTTATCGGCGATGACGAAGATGTCGATGAGCTCCTGCGGGTAATTCTGCATGCGGATGCTGTGGATCAAGTCGCCGATGACCTGGCTTTCGTTGCGCGCGGAAATCATCACCGCATATTTGTGATTCGCCTTGGCCTGCTGCACGGGCGGCTTGCGCGTAAGCACGACGAACACGTAATAAAACTGGTAAAGGTAGCAAACGGCGAAAACCAGCAGAACGGACCAGTTGAAGACGTCCACGAATGTCATGTGCGAAAGCATTTGTTCGAACACGGTCTTCTCGCTCCTATCGTTAGTAGTTGTAGTCATGTGATGCCGAAGGCATTCCTGCAAACTTTCAGAATTATAGAGTGATGCATGTATGCGCCGCATCTTGTTGACGATTCGCGAACACAAAATGCGCAACGAAAGCAGAAAGCGGAAAGGAAATTCATATGTCAGGCGCCATCGGCGCCGCCGTCAGGCTCGAGCAACCGTGGCGCAACGCACATGCGCCCCTGCCGTTTCGAGTGCCTCGCGCGCCTCGGTTATGGTGGCGCCGGTCGTGAACACGTCGTCGATGAGCACGAGGCGCATCCCTGATATGTCGCAACATGTCGAAAATCGCCCTTTCATGTTCGCCCGCCGTTCGGCACGCCCCAGAATGCGCTGGTCTTTGGCCAAAGGCTCGTTCAGCGTTCGGAGGCAATCCTTGTCGCACAGCTTCGCAAGCTGCCGGGCGACGAGCTCCATATGGTCGAACCCGCGCCGCCTTTTGGCTGCCGTTGTGGCGGTGACGTAGGTAATGGCGTGTGCCCAGCTGATCCACGACGGCGGCAGCGCATCGGCGAGCAGTTGCGACAAATGCTCCGCAAGGCGCTGCTCGCCTTTGTCCTTGAACGTCTTGATGAGCGCTCCAGTGTTGTCGGTGTAGCGAAGCGCGCTCACGCAGAGCTCGATGCGCGATTCTTTGGACACGATGGGCGTGCAGTGGTCGCATTGCACAAGGCCGAACGCCGCTCCACACTGCGGGCAGGCTCGCCACTGGTCAAGCACATCGAGCTGCTGCCGGCATTGCTCGCACAGCACCGTGCCCGGCCTATCGCATAAAGCGCAACGCGTGGGCCAGAGCGTTTCGAAGAGCGCCTCGGCGAAAAGCCCCATCGCTATCCTTCCTGTGCAGCCTTTGGAAAAAACAGATGGTAGTGGCACATTCTTGCCGTTTTCTTGCCGCCTTTTTGCCGCTATATGCCCAATACTCGCTGGAGCCTTGCTACGAGCGGATGCACTCGCGTGGTTTTCGGGTAGTTGCATTGCGGGGGGATGCGGTGGTTTTCAAACGCAACCGCGTCGTTGCCGTCGGTTGAATGGAGCGTGGAACATTGGGCCAAAGCCGTTGCGCCGTGGACGAATCTGCTAAACTGACCCGAGACTTCTTTCGGGTCTGTAGTTGCGGAAGCCGCAAGGCTTCTCAGTCCATGGCAGATGCGGTCAAAAGGATCCACGTAAGTACGCGCCGCCAATATATAGGCGCGTGCGAGCATGGCGTATCCTAGAAGTAAGTCGCACCTCCCGGCCGATTTTGCGGTCCGCCCGCACCGGGGGAGAGGGTAGCGTGGGATCATCTGCAAAACCCCAGTGCGCGAGTGTGGGGGCAAAGACTAGGTCAGCCGAAAGAGGAATCTTTGAAAGTTTGCGGAAAGAGGATTCATACGATGAAGCATCGCGCGTCGGTCGTTTGCATGCTGGCATGCGCCCTGTGCCTCGCCTTGGGGCTTGCGGGCTGCAGCCAAAGCGGTTCTTACGAAGGCAAGACGCTTACCCCCACAGTAAGCGCGCCCACTATTGGAACTAACGGCACATTGCGCGTGGGCATCGATGCCGATGGCGGTGCGCCGTTCATCACCTCCAAATCTTCGGCACAATATGCGGGCCTCGACGTTGACATGGCCGCCGCGCTGGCCGATCAGCTGGGCTTGAAGCTCGAATTGGTCGATGTGGCCGGCAACGCAGCCAAGGCGCTTTCCGATGGCGACGTCGATATCGTGATGGGGCAGTCCTCTTCCGAGAAAAGCACGTCTATGTGGATGTCCGACCCGTATCTCGAGACGGGCGTGGCGCTGTTCGCCTCGGGTTCCGATTCCGTTCCCGCACAGGCTGCTGCGGGCAGCATTGCGGCGCAGTCTTCCTCGACCAGCGCATGGGCCGTC
The DNA here is from genome assembly GCA_937895975.1 of uncultured Slackia sp. GTDB lineage: Bacteria > Actinomycetota > Coriobacteriia > Coriobacteriales > Eggerthellaceae > Slackia. Next base: position 4,524 of record CALBLG010000172.1, on the reverse strand, counting down.
GAAAACGCATTCGGCGATGAGGCTTTGAACCCCTCGTCAGATTTGGTTTCGGCGTTTTCGCTCGTTGAAACCGGCAAGGCTACCTATGTTGCCGCCGACGCGGTTATCGGTTCGTATGCCGCCTTGCGCCAGAACGTCGACGTGAAGCCCATCGCGCTGCTTGGCTCGAAAGGCGGCTACTGCATCGGTGCCTCTTCAAGCAACCAAAACCTGCAGAAGGCCATTTCGGGCGCGCTTACGGCCATCATGGGCAATGGCGTTGCCGATGCGGTGTGCGCGAAGTGGCTCGGCTCGCCCGTCGATTTGGATTCCATCACGACAATCGAAGTGTCTGCCAGCAAGTCGTCTGCGGCGAACTCCGTTTCTGGCGAATCGGGCGAGGCCGGCTCGGGCACGGCGTCTACAACTTCCGAAACCGCCTCAACGTCTACGGCGGGGGCCAACGCCATCCAGCCGAACTCGACGTCGAGCTCGAACTAAGGCGCTGCCATGTCCCAGAAGAAGACGCGCGATACCAACGACCTTGAAGATATTCCTCCCATGTCAACCATGCAAAAGGTGATTATCGGGCTTGCGGTGGTTGCGGTTATCGCGTTCGTGGCGTATACGGCGCTGCATTAAACATTTCGAATCGAGCCCGTCTGTTCGGGCTCGCTTTGTTTAGAAAGGAAGAGCTCATGGCAAAACATGCGAAGCACGCCCGCGTTCAGGCTGATGAGGCGGAGCTTTCCGATTCGAAGCAGGGCGTGGTCGAATACGACGTTACCGACAACGATACGCCTCAGGCCACGTCGGGGATGTCGCTGCATCAGAAGAAATCGAAGCGCACGCGCGTGGCGCTCATCGTGGTGAGCATCGTATTGGTGGTGCTTATCGCGGTGCTGGCGTATTTCGCATTCCTGCTGTACCAAGAGGCCAGCGATGTGGCCAGCCAGGCATCGAATTCCACGGCGACCACGTTGAAAGACGCGGCCGAGGCTTCCGATGCGAAAAAGCAGGGCAGCCGCCTTACCGCGCCGAATTTGGTGGCGCTGCTGGGCCTTTCCCAAGATGAGGCCATCACGAAGGTCGGCCGAGGGGCGACGGTGTCGAACTCGACCGATATTACGCAGGAAACGGGTGAGGGCGACTCGAAAACCACGGAAGTCGTGGGCAAAACGGTGACGGTCGCACTTACCGAACAGCAGGCCGACTCGAAGGGCAACACGCCGTCGGTGTATCTCACGCTCGATAAAGATGGGAAAATTACCCAGGCGGGCTACTCGGCGCCTATGTCGACGCTGGGCTATGGCGACGTGAGCTTCTCTGACGCGGTGCAGGAAAAGCACGTAGTTGAAACGCTGCTCGGCGATGCGGGCCTTACGGTCGAGAAGGGCTCGGTCGTGTTGCCGTCCTCGGATGAGTACCGCACGTATGCCGATGATGGCAAAACCATTTCGCAGGAGCAGTACACCTTCCAGGGGACGGCGCCCGCGGCGTCGGACGGGGCCGAGCACGCATGGCAATGCCGTCTGAACTACGACTACTCCGCCGCGAATGTGTCCAACAACTTGGCCGACACGCTGCGCCTGTTCTACGTGTACGTCAACGCATAAGGTTGCGTCGCTTCGCCAAAGGGCATCGGCCCTTGCTATCCAGGCTTATATATGCCCGCCATTTGGCGGGCATTCTTTTATGAAGAGGGGCTGTCGAATTATTCGCTCGAGCACTCTACTGTGGTAAAGTATCGAACACGTTACAACGCAGAAAGGATCGGCGAGAAGCAGTGAGGCCCATTACCGCCCGGGGATTCCGGGACATCATGCCCGACGAGGCGCTCGAGCGCGAGCGCATAACCCGCATCGTGAGCGACGGTTTCGCGTCTCATGGCTATGTTCCGGTAGAAACGCCGCTGCTTGAAGAGCGCTCGTCGCTGGCAATGGTCGGCGGGCTTGCTTCTACGCCGTTCCAGCTGTTCGACGGCGACGGGCGTCTGCTTATGGTGCGCAGCGATCTTACCATGCCCATCGCTCGCCTGGTCGCAACGCGCTTGCGCAATTCCGACACGCCTATTCGCCTGCGCTATGCCGCGCCGGTTGTGCGCGAACAGGCGCAATACATGGCTCGCGCGCGCCAGTTCACCCAGCTGGGCATCGAACTTATTGGCGCTTCTGGCCCCGAGGCCGATTTCGAGGTGGTGTCCATGGCCGCCGAGGCCCTGGATTCCGCGGGTGTTGCCGGTTGGCGCATCGTGTGCGGCAGCGTGCGTCCCATGAACGAGTTGCTTGCCGCCGCCGGCATCGAGGGCGTCAAGCGTAACGAGATTTTGTCGTGCGTGCATGCCTCCGATTTCGTCGACCTCGACGCGTCGCTTGCTGACGTTGACGCGTCCGACGCGCTCGTTTCGGCCATCGCCGCCTTGCCGCGCATATGCGGCGGCGCCGAGGCTCTCGATGCCGCATCGTCTGTTCTGGCGACGGCCGGCATCGAAGACGGCGGCGTGTCCGAGCTTCGCGCGCTGTTTGCTTCGGCCGCGCAGGCGGGCTTTGCCGAGAACCTCTCCATCGATTTCTCGGTCATGAATTCGTTCGACTACTATACCGGCCTCGTGTTTTCCGTGTACGCCGATGGCGTGTCGGCGCCGCTTGGCTCGGGTGGCCGCTACGACGAGGCGTTTTCTCGCTTGGGCGAGCGCGACCTGCCATCGGCGGGATTCGCGCTGTCGCTCGAGCAAATCGAGGAAGCTGCGGCCAGTCCTGCAGAACAGCGCCCCCTTCGCATTGCCGTGCCGAAGGGCTCCCTGTTCGCCGACACCGTCGAGGCGCTTGCCTCCGCCGGGCTCGATACGGAACCATTGCGCGACGTGGGCCGGCATCTTATCGTGCACGGCCAGGGCGTCGACTACGTTATCGTGAGGCCCACCGACGCCCCGGCTTTCGTTGCCTCTGGCGGAGCCGATTGCGGCATTTGCGGCCGCGATTCCCTCGTAGAGGCGGGCCTCGATTTGGTGCAGCTCATCGACTTGGGCTACGGCGCGTGCCGTTTTGTGGTGGCCGAGCCCGCTGCCGCGAAAGGCAAGGCCGAAGCCGCCTACGCGCGCCGCGGTTCCATTCGCGTGTCCACGAAATACCCGCGCATCACGCAGGCCTATTATGACCGCATCGGCGTGCAGGCCGACATCGTCACGCTGCACGGCAACATCGAGCTGGGCCCTATGGTTGGCATGTCCGATCGCATCGTCGACATCACGGCCACGGGCACCACGCTTCGTGAAAACGACCTCGTTATTGTCGACGAGGTGTTGAAATGCTCCGCCCGCTTCTTCGCAAGCCCCGCGAGCATTCGCTGCGATAAACGAGTTCGCGACCTCGCCTCGGCGCTGGCCGCTTCGAGAAAGGCATAATTGCTATGAAGACCATTACTTTGAACCCCGGCGAGCGCCTCGCCGCATCTCAGCTTCCGCGCCAGGGCGTGCTTCCCGCGTCTATCATGCAGTCGGCCCAAGCCATCGTCGATGACGTGCGCGAACGCGGCGATGAGGCCTTGCGCGAATACTGCAAGAAGTTCGATGGCGTCGATGTGGACGATTTCCGCGTTGACCCGAAGCTCATGGACGAGGCCGTCGAGGCCGTCGACCCGGCATTCATCAAGGCGTTGAAGAAGGCCGCCGCGCAGATTCGTGAATTCCACGAGCGCGAAGTGGAGCAATCGTGGTTCACTTCGCGCGCCGACGGCACCATTCTTGGTGTGAAGGTTACGCCGGTTTCCGCCGCGGGCGTGTATGTGCCAGGCGGGCGCGCGCAATATCCCTCCACGGTGCTCATGGATTGCCTGCCCGCGAAGGTAGCGGGCGTGAAGCGCGTGGTCATGGTCACGCCGCCCCAAAGGGAAGGCGGCATTTCTCCCTACACCCTCGCCGCTGCGAAAATCGCCGGTGTCGATGAGATTTATGCCGTGGGCGGCGCGCAGGCCATCGCCGCGCTTGCGTATGGCACCGAATCCATCCCGAAGACCGCGAAAATCGTGGGCCCTGGCAATGCGTTCGTTGCTGCGGCGAAGAAGATCGTGTCGGGCGATGCGGGCATCGATATGGTGGCCGGCCCCTCTGAAGTGTGCGTTCTGGCCGATTCCACGGCCGACGCCACCGTCGTGGCGGCCGACCTCATGGCTCAGGCCGAACACGACCCGTTGGCGACCTGCTATTTGGTTACCTGCGACGCCGCGTTCGCCGAAAAGGTGCAGGGCCGTTTCGCCGAGCTTCTAGCGGCGAGCCCTCGCGCTGAAATCACCAGCGCTTCGTTGAACGATCAGGGCGTCGTAGTGGTTGCGCCCGATTTGGACGCCGCCATCGATGCCGTGAACGTCATTGCGCCCGAGCACCTCGAGCTGCACTGCGACAACGCCATGGGCTTGCTGGGCAAAATCGAGAACGCTGGCGCCATCTTCGTTGGCCCGTGGAGCAGCGAGCCGTTGGGCGATTACGTTGCCGGCCCGAACCACACGCTTCCCACCGGCGGCACCGCGGCGTTTTCCAACCCGCTTTCC
>CALBLG010000171.1 GCA_937895975.1 uncultured Slackia sp. | reverse complement strand
CAAACATTCATAAGTATAGGAAAGAAATAGACGCTGTCAAGGGATGCGTTGAATGCCGTTTCCGTTGAATATAAAGGAAAAGGGCCGCCCTGAGGACGGCCCTTTCATGGGAGGGTATGGAAGAATTGTTCTAAAGTCTAAAGCAGGTTCTTCACGATGTGCTTGGCAGCGGTGCGGCCGCAGTACAGGGCGTTGGCCTGGCAGGTGCCGTTGCCGTATACCTCGCCGTCCCAGCCACTCGTGCACACGCCTGCGGCGTAGAGGCCGGCGATGGGCTTGTAGCGATCGTCAACGACCTGGCAGTTGGTGTTGATGCGGATGCCGCCAGAGGTGTTCAGCATGCCCGAAGAGATGCGGAACGCGTAGAAAGGAGCCGTGGCGATGGGCCACATGTTCTCGGCTTCCTTGCCCCATTCGGTGTCGGTGCCGCCGTTGTAGAGCTTCACTTCGGCAGCCAAGTTGTCGGCGTCGACGCCAATCTGCTTGGCCAAGTCGGCGATGGTGTCGGCCTTGAAGCATTCGTCGTTGCCCGAAACAGCCTTGTCGACTTCATCCTGCAGGCCGTCGATGGGGTTGCCCACCAGTTTGTCGGCGAATCCGGAATAGTGGCGCTGGCAGCCGCCTGCGGCGTACTTCGCAATGCCGTCGGCGTCGACGATCGACCACACGCTGCCCTGCGTCTCGACGACCTTGCCGGAAACGGCGGTGGAGGAGATGTTCTCGTTCATGAAGCGCAGGCCGTCTTGGTTAACCCAGAAATTGCTCGGCTGCATGGCCACGCACACGCCCAGCGCGCTGTCGTAGCTGAAATCCTTCACGTTGTTGAACAGGGAGTCGACGGCCAAGTGATTCGCGCGGCCATGCGCCGTCTGCTCGGCCATCAGGTGGCCGTCGCCGTCTTGGCCCTGGCCCCAGCCGATGGTCTTGTCGAGGTCTTGGCTGGTGTAGTTGGCGAGCAGCGTCTTGTTGGTGGACATGCCGCCAGTGGCCAGCACGACGGCCTTGGCCTTGTAGTCGATGTACTTGCCGTCCTTGGTCTTGGCGCGCACACCCGTCACGGTGTACTCGTCGTCAAGCAGCAGCTGGGTGGCCGGCGTCTCGGTCAGAACTTCCAGGCCGTCCTCTTTCTCGGCGGCCGCAGCGAGCTTCTCGATGGCGATCTTGCCATTGCCGCCCTCGTAGAACGCGGGAGCCTGGCCCTGCTTGGTCCAACCCACGCCATGGGTGTCGAACAGCCAGCCGAAGTTTTCCTTGGCATCGCGGAACATGCTGTACAGAAGCATCGGGTCGCTCACGCCCTGCGTATCGGCCTGGGCGCCAGCGGCGGCCTCGCGTGCCTCGGCTTCGGTGTACTCGAACGGGCGGGCGCCAGCGGGGCATTCGGCCATGTTCGTGGAGCCGCCGAGGGAATTGTTCTTCTCGAGCAGCACGACGCTCTTGGCGCCTTCCTCAACCGCGGTCAGCGCGGCAGAGAAGCCGCCCATGCCGGAGCCGACGACGACGATGTCGACTTCCTTGGTTTCGTCGGCCTGCTTGGTGTCGCTCGTGATCTCGAAGGACGCGCTGCCCAAGTCGCGCGTTTCGGCCTTTGCCTCGGTGGCGGAAGAGGCGCTCGAGGCCGACTTCGATTCGCCCGACGGCGAGCAGCCTGTAAGGCCTGCGAATGCCGCGCCTGCGGCTACGACCGCGCCTGCGCCGAGGAAAGAACGGCGAGACATTCCCTTGCTTTGGATATCCATGATGCATCCTCCCTGATGTCATGTCGGCAGGCCCCTCGCCCGCCTTCTGGCTTGCATCATGCGCTTTTCGGGGAGCGAATCCATCGGCATGAATTGTCCATTTCCGTTAAAACCGAGGCGAAAACTTATCATCAATTACTGTTGATTTCCTCATCAATGCCTGCAAAACGCCTGATGGGAGTTTTGCAGGTAACAAAATGAGATAACTGGGCAAAACTGCGCGCACTTCGTCATGATAAAGTGTAACGTGCACATTAAGCCAACGCTTGGGGAGGGCGCTCTTGGCGACAAGCGAACAACGCACGCAGGCAAGCAAAGCCTGGTTTTTGGGATTCGGTCTTTATTGGACGTGGGTGTATCTGTCGTTCAATTCGGCGACGGTCGTGTCGTTTTCGAACGGAGACGAAACCGCGATCACGTGGCTGCACGTGCTTTCCGGTATCGCTGGCTGCATTACTTTCATCGTGACAATCTTGAATCATCGACGTCTCGAGGGCGCAACGCGGTCGATGAACATCCTGTGGATGGCGGCCGTGGTCGCATCGTTCGGATCGATGTTCTATGCGACCGAAGTGGTGCCCAACGCAACCGCATCGCTTCTCATGGGCGCGATTTTGCCCGGCGTTGCCACGCCGTTGCTCGCGCTTGGCTGGGGCGTTTTGTTCTGCACGCTCGACGCGCGATGGGCTGCCGGCCTTACGGCGGGCTCGTTCATGCTCGCAGGCGCGCTCTATGGCGCGATATCGCTTATTCCAGCCCCGCTTTCGGGCGTGATCGTCGCGTTTTTGCCGCTTGCGTCGGTTGCGATGATGGCGCTGTGTCCCAACCGCGGCCCGCACCCGTTCACGCTGCGTATGCACGAATCGGCTGCCAGCGAAAGCCGCGGCACCGAGGTGAAAAACCTGCTGTGCGGCCCGTTTTCTTCTCGGGCGCTCATCGGCATCTTGCTTACCATGGTGGTCAGCGGTGGCCTGCGCACCTATACCGGCGCCGAGGCGCCCGCGGTATACCACGACCCGTTCATCGTTTCGGCTTCGACGTTCGCGTTCGCGGCGCTCTTCCTTATATACAGCGCCTTTCTGCCCCATACTAGCTTGAAGCTGGGGCCGCTGTATCGTACGGCTGCGCCGCTGTTCGCGCTGGGCGTGGCGGCACTTACCGTCTTCAACGAACCCGATTCGGCCACCGCGTATTTCGCCGCGTCGGCGGGCTCGATGTTCATCGATATGATCACTTGGGTACTGCTCATCGAGATTGCCCGATCGTCGCGTCTTGCGGCGTTGCTCATTTTCGCCGTGGGCCGTTGCACCATCCATGCCGGCATGGCTGCGGGTGAAATCGCCGCTATGGCCGCGCCCGATATGATGATGCCCTTCTGTGTGAGCTCAATCGTGATTCTGGTCATCGTCGCTGGCTTCATGTTCTCGGACCGCGACAACGCCTTGGTGTTCGAACCCGTTGAAGAGGGCGAAATCGTGCCCATGCCAGCGCCGGAAAGCTCCAGCGTGCAAACTGCGGCGCCCACCATGGACGAGCGCACCGCGACCGTCGCTCAGAAATACGGGCTCACGGCGCGCGAGACGGAGGTGTTTACGCTGTGGGCCACTGGGCATGGCGCGAAATCCATCGAGGAGAAGCTGGTGCTGTCGTCTGCTACCGTGCGTACCCACATTCGCCATATCTACGAAAAGCTGGACGTCCACAGCCGCGCCGAGCTCATCGAACTGCTCGAGGGCACGCAAGTTCAATAGCCAACCCTTCGACCGTGGGCATCGCGGCAACTCGGCGGCTTGGCAGGTCCCGTTTCGCCCATTTCGTTTCCAAAGCGGCAGAAAAGCGAGGCTTAGTGCACCACATGGCGTATTTGGGCACCGAAATGGTCAAAACCGAAGGGTTAGTGCACTTTTTGGTGGACTGTCGGAAGCCGTGCACGGCTGTTTGTCGCAAAACGCCAGGTCGGATATTTTAGGAAGATGCGCTGTGGATGTTCAATCGCGAAAGCGGTGCACTATTGGCGCGGTTTTTGCCATTTGGCTACAATTGATTCTGCAGTGAGCAGTTCGCCATGCATTCTGGCGCCGCGCGCGTCCAAGCATTCTACAACGTAAGTCCAGCTGCCAGGTCTCGCCGTAAAGGCCGGCCTAGCATGTATCCGCGCAAGCGGCGCTTTCGTGCGCCCAAAAGGAGTTCGAGTATGCAGGGAAAACAACTGGTCTGTCTTCTGGCCGTAATGTACGGCGGGGCGTTCCTCACGGGATTCAACGAGAATCTGATGAACATGGGCCTCATCGATATTATGGCCGAGTTCGGCGTCGATTCCATTACGGCGCAATGGCTGGTAACGGGATTCATGATTGTCTCGACCGTGGTAGTCATGTGCATGGCTTTTCTTTATAGACGCGTGAAACTGCGCGCGCTCTTTTTCGCGGCGAGCGCGTTGACGCTGGCCGGCTCGCTTTTGGGTCTGGCGGCGCCCAACTTCGCCATGCTCGTGGTTGCCCGCATAATCCAGGCGGCGGGGTCGGGCGTGTATATTCCCATGATGATGAACACCATTCTGGCCGTCACGCCGAAAAACAAGCTTGGCACGTACATGTCCATCGGAGGGTGCACCATCACGTTCGGCCCGGCATTCGCGCCTGTCGTGTGCGGCGCGCTGGTCACGGGGTTTGGATGGCGTTCCATTTTTGCCGCGCCATGCGTGATGGTGGCAATTCTCGTGGTGCTTGGCCTTGTGTTCGTGAAGAATCTTCAGAACGTTGAGGCCCATTTGGATATGCCATCGGTCGCGTTGTCGGGCATCGCGTTGTTCGCTCTGTCGTTCGGCCTGGCGGAAATCGCTGCCGATGCTGTACTTGGCGCGGCCGCGCTTGTTGTGGCCGCCGTGTCGGCCGCTTTGTTCGTCGTGCGGCAGAACGCGTGCGCCCATCCGCTTATCGGGCTTGGCCCCATGAGTCGCGTCACGTTTTGGCCGGCGGCGTTGTTCGCGCTGGTGTCGCTCATGTCGACGTTCTCGATGAGCGTGCTTTTGCCTCTGTATTTCGAGGGCGCGCGCGGCATGACGGCATTCGCGGCCGGTTTGGTGATGCTTGTGCCCGTGCTGGCCAACGCCGCATCGACGATTGCCAGTGGTCGCGTGATGGATAAACGCGGCGGCTGGCCGCTCATTCCTTTGGGGTTTGCGCTTATCGCTGGCGGCTTTGCCTGCATGGCCGTTTTCGCTTCACGTCTGTCGTTGCCGGCCATTTTCGTTGCCGCATTGCTTGCTTATATAGGTGTGGGTATGACGCTCTCGCCTTCGCAGACGGCGGGACTGCGCACGCTGCCGCCGCACGAGAATCCCTTCGGCGTGGCGCTTATGACCACGTTCACGCAAATCGCCGCCTGCGTGGGGCCTTCGCTGTATATCGGCGTTATGTCGTCTGCGCAAACTTCAGCCCTTGTCCAAGGCGCCGCCCAGAGCGCCGCTGCGGCGCAGGGCTTTGCGACGGCCGTGTGCGTTGCGGCGGTTTTGGGACTTGCGGCCTGTGCTGGCGCTTTGATGTACTGTCGTTTCGTCATTAAGCGTGATGCTTCCGCGCAAGGCGGCACAGGCGATGCCAACGAATTCGAGCTCGATTCCATTATGGAGCACGATCCTTTCGTCGTGCGCGATTCTGCCCTTGTGGGCGAAGCCATGCACGAGCTCGTGAATCGCAAAGTGAGTGGCATGCCCGTCGTGAATGGAGAAGGCGAGCCCGTCGGCTTCATCTCCGATGGCGACATCATGCGCTATCTTGCCGACCACCATGTGGCAATTTCGGGACCTTATTCGCTGATGGAGGCCGCAAATTCTCAAACCTTTGACGAAAAGCTCGCTGAACTCATTGCGCAACCCGTGAGCCGTATCGCCACCGAGGGCGTCGTATGCATTCCCGCAAGCGCCACGCTGCAAGAAGCGTGTACGCTGCTTTCGAGCCATAAGTTGAAGAAAGTGCCCGTTGTGCGCAATGACAAGATTATCGGCATGCTGAGCCGCTCCGATGTAATTCGCAGCGCAATGGATGCCGCGTTAGGGGGCCTCGCTGAATAAGCGACGGTCGGCGCGCCTCATTGCGGCTGCGTTTTCATCATGCTTTAAATTGCCCAGAATGCGGAAACGCCGCCCAAGGGGGTGGGGCGGCGTTTCCTGTCAGTGCTCCTTATTGCCCTAAGGAGATTCGGCGAAGCGACATGCCAAGGGGGTGGGGCAGGGGTCGCTCGCCTTTCGGATAAACGATGGTTGCGGCAACATCCAGAATCGGCGGGGCGGCCGTGCGCCAAGGGGGTGGGGCGCTTGCGTGCCGCCCGCCTTTCGGATTAGCGAAACGTTGAAGAAGCGAAGGAAGAGGAAGGCTTCTTCTGAACCCGATGCGCTGAGCGGAAGGGGGATGACCGCTCAGCTTCTCGGTCGCTTTCAAGGTGGATGTTAACCACGGGTAAGTTTATACAGGGTAACTTCTGCTACGTCAACACCTTTCTGGAAAAAAGTTAGCTATGGTGAATAATTGTGAAGGGTTTATGAATGCGTCTGCTAGGGATGCGGGGAAATAGTCGAGAACACTGCATTTATGACTTGCGTTACTCTGGATATACTGAGTTGCGGGACGCCTGGGGAATGTTTCCGACATGTTAATTCGTTTATCGTTTGGGTGGATAATGCGCGCTCCAGCGAAATGACTTTAGCGTGAAAGAGTGCGTGGGTGTAAAGTACTTGTAACAAGAATCTCGTACTAAAAGGAGCAACCATGACGGTCGAGAAAAAAGACCTTGACTGGGGCAGCCTGGACTTCGGCTACCGCAAAACCGATTACAGCTATGTCGCCAATTGGAAAGATGGCGAGTGGGATGAAGGTGGCCTGACGACCGACCACGAGCTGCATCTTTCCGAGTGCGCCGGCATTTTCCACTATTGCCAAGAAGTTTTCGAGGGCCTGAAGGCGTACACCACCGAGGATGGCTCCATCGTGTGCTTCCGCCCTGATATGAACGCTGAGCGCATGTACAACTCGGCCCAGCGCTTGGAGATGCCCGGTTTCCCGAAGGAGCGCTTCGTTGAGGCCGTGAAGCAGGTCGTTAAAGCGAATGCCGCATGGGTTCCGCCGTTTGGCTCGGGCGCTACCCTCTATGTTCGCCCGTTCATGATTGGTTCTGGTGATGTCATCGGCGTTGCTCCCGCTCCCGAATACCAGTTCCGCATTTTGGTCACGCCTGTCGGCCCGTACTTCAAGGGCGGCTTGAAGCCCATCACCATTCGCATTTCCGAATACGATCGTGCAGCCCCTCATGGCACCGGCAATATCAAGGCCGGCCTGAACTATGCCATGTCGCTGCGCCCGATTATGGAAGCGCATCGCCAGGGCTATGCCGAAAACCTGTACCTCGATTCCGAGAGCCGCACCTACGTGGAAGAGACCGGCGGCGCGAACGTCCTGTTCGTAAAGCCCGATGGCACGCTCGTTGTGCCGAAGTCGCATACCAACTCCATTCTGCCGTCCATTACGCGTCGTTCGCTCGTTCAGGTCGCTGAAGACTTGGGCATGAACGTCGAGGAGCGCTACGTCGAGTGGGCCGAGGTTGCCTCGGGCGCGTTCGTCGAGTGCGGCCTGTGCGGCACCGCCGCCGT
>CALBLG010000170.1 GCA_937895975.1 uncultured Slackia sp. | reverse complement strand
AAAAAACGCTGATACGCAGTGTAGCGGAAACAACTCGTCTTATCTTAAATTGCGACGATCGTCGACGAAGTCGAGCAGCTCTTGGCGATTCGCCACGCCGCATTTCGCGTAGATATGACGAATATGCGTGTTCACCGTACTGGCTGAAATGAACAATTCATCCTGAATGCGTGCAATGGTTCTGCCGCGAGCCACGCTCGGCAAAATCTCAGATTCGCGCGGAGTAAGGCCAAACTCGGCGCTAATTCGATCGCAGATCTCTTCAAGCGATGCCTCGACATGCGCAGCAGCCGGCTCGACATCTTGCGTAATTTTCGATGTGGTGGCCATTTCACGGGCATCCGAGGAAACAGCCCCTCGCGCATTAAATTGGGGCTCCAGACAGACGTCGTCGCAAAGCGGGGCACAGTCGTTCCCGAGCAGAACAGAATCGCCTTGCTGCCCCGCGAAACTCTTCCGCGCAATGCCCAGAGAAGCCGGCGCCACCTTTTTCGAGATAAGCAAAAAATCAGCCTCAGTGAAAAAGAACGCGTAGCCCACCAATAAAAACGAAGACAGAACCAGCACATACGACATAACCGAGATACCCGTTCCAACGAAGATGAGCGCACTTGCTATACCCACGAATTCCCCGAAATACAAAACCCCAAACGTCGCGATGCACCTACTCCATACAGAGCCTCCCAACGCCCACGAGGCAAGCATGGCACGCGCGATAAGGCAGCATGTGAAGCACTGCATTCCGACAAATGCGATAGGCGTGGCGATCGCTATATGCTCCCGACCCGATACAAGCAAAACGCTCGCTATGAGCATGAACACGAACGAAACGCGATACAGAAAACGAGCGGCGCTTACATCGGCGAGACGAGCCATGATTACCACCACGATGCACACAACCAGGCCCGACAAGAATAGAGCCGCATCGAGCATAATGCTTTGCGCGCCAAACACATGCGAGGCACTGTAGTTGCGCATCACGCCCATAATGCAACCAAAGAAGAAAATGTATACCGCATTGCGATATTCCAAATGTCGCCCCACCTTGTCGATGGGCCTCGGCTTTGCATCGTCGACAACTTTGCCGTCAAGCAAAGCCAACGTGGCAAAAGACGCCACGGGGCACGCAGCCATCGCGATTGCAAATGCGGTACCGCCAGCAAGCACAAACGCGAAACTCGCGGCGAACGAAACCGCAAACGCAATGCCCGCCTCGATAAGCGAGCTTGTAACCGTCTGACGAGAAAACACGTCAAGCCATGCCGCAAAAAGCAGCGTCGACCCAAAGCCGACAAGCGCGCCAGCAACCGGCGTAGGAACGAAAGCGAGCGTCGAATACGCGAGGCCCGCCGAGCCGGCAAGATCGTCGTCATCGACTCGCGCCAGCGCGGCCCGCGCACCCGCCATAACGCACGCAAGCGCAAGAACGCCCTTGCGCTTCGCGATATGCGAAGCGCCCGTCCGCGACATGAAAAATAATAGAGCGTACGTAAGCACCACGAACACCAACGAATACGTAAGCCCATCGAACTGCGCCTGTGCGGTATCAGCCGCATTGGCAAACGGAAGCGTACTGAAAAATACGATGTTCGAATACAGGCGGTCGAAAGCCATGCCGCCAATGCGAAGCGCGCGATCTGGAATTTTCACCGGTCCCCCTCCGTGGCCCAAGAAGCCGCAACACATGCGAGTATAGCAAATCGCAGTAATTTGCGATGGCTTTTGACCTGGGCAAACGGCATATCATTATTTTTTGCGATGTCTCGCATACGGTTTTCAGCGTACGTTTCCCCTCGCATTATTCGCAAGAAGAAGGGAAAAGGGAAACCATGGAGCACACCGATTTCTCGCGTCGTTCCTTCCTGAAAGGCGCAGGCCTTGCAGGTTTGACGGCGGGTATTCTGGGCGCCACCGAGCTGGCCGCCCCGCGCGCGGCCGTGGCCGCCGAAGCCGCCGAGGGCGCAAGCTTGAACGAGTATCAGAAAGTGTTTGGC
>CALBLG010000169.1 GCA_937895975.1 uncultured Slackia sp. | reverse complement strand
CTAGCCGGCCATGCCTGTCGCCAGCACAATACAGGTTGCTACCACGATCGCTTCGACGATGGTGATGCCGTTCGACAGGCCGGCGAGCTTTTCATCGCCGCCGCACCACAAGGTGAATGTGGGACCCATAGCGCTTGCGGGCGCCCACAGCAGAATGCAGATCACGATTTTCGTCGTGAAATCGAACGGCAGCAGCATCCATGCCAAGACGCAGAACACGGCCGAAAAAGCCGCACGCGCCACCAAAATCACGGCAACCTTCTTCAACTTCGCACCCGCCGAAGTAAAGCCGACCATCAAGCCCAGCATCAGCATCGCGCAGAATGCGTTCGCGTTCGCAATGGGCTCGGTGAATTCGACTACCTGCTGCGGAATTTGAATATCGAAGACCGCCAATACGATAAGCACGAGGTATGCATCGAACGGTAACGAGCTGAACAGGCGCTTTGCGACGAACTTCAAAGGCTGCTCGATAGGGCCCTTCCCCGTGCCGGCGATAAGGCCCGTCAATGCGTACGCACCGCCCGTCATCATCATGGCGTTGCCCGCATCGAACATGCACACAGCAACGGCGGCCTCCGGCGAGAACAGCGCCTGCACGTACGGCAGCGCGAAACAACCAATGTTGAAGCCGCAGATGTTCAACATATAGAACACGCAGTCGGCCCGCTCGCACCGCCTGCTGACGATGGCCGCAGCCGCATAGGGAATAAACGCGCACGCGAGCCCCACAGGCACGAGCAGCAGAAGCTGCGGCGTGAATTGCGCACTTCCGAACGCATGCACCACCGAGCACGGCAGCGTGAACGTGAACACGATTTTCGAAACAACCTCGCCGGGGCGCTGCCCTATCGCGCCCGAGCGCCCAGCCATGTAGCCCGCGATGATAATCGCGACGAAAGCCGAAATCTTAATTAAGACGCCCTCCACGGCGCCGCCTCCTTACAAACGGTATCTATTCGACTGGATATAACAGCGCTCCAGTGCTTGGCACTTTCTGGCCGACGAACGCCTGGAACGTTGTGAAGAGACCAGGAAGCGCCAAGCGCCCGGGACTTAAAGAGCGGCACTCATTCAAGCTGAGCAACAAAAAGGCGCCGGTCGAAACCGGCGCCCGAGTTGCAGCAATGAAGCATGCTTCCCTATTCCTGGGGCTCCTTCTTGCCGAAGCACTTCCAGCGAATAACCTGAACCAGCACCACGGCCATGAAAATCATGCCAACGTAGCCGACGAACGGATACAGGATATTGATGAGCAGCGAGAACTGGAACTGGCCGCCCACCAGGAAGATAACAGCCAGCGCGATGAGCACGACGCGGTACTTCGCAGGATCCTTTTCTTCCTTCACGAACAGGTTTGCGACGGAAATCATCATGGGAACGATGGTGTTGTAGATCATGATGATGAGGATAGCGGCATAGACGGCGCCCATAACCGGGTTCAGCATGTTCGCAAACTCAAGGCCAGGAACTTCCAGGCTGTACACCTGGTCGTACGTGGTCAGCATGCCCAGGTTCAGGCACAGCGCGCACACGCCGAGCAAGATGCCGCCGAGCAAGCCGCCCCACAGGGCCTCTTTGCCGTTTTTCGCCTGCGTGCCGACTTTGGAAATGAACGGAACGCCCGCGACGATGTTGTGCGCGACATAGTTCAAAGCGGTCACGATGATGACAATCCACAGCGGCGCGGCGAAGTCGACGGCGCGCAGCACGTTGCCCGAAGCGTCGGCCGCAGCGACCATCGCATCGGCATTACCAAGGTTGCCCCAGTTCATGGCGGCGGTAATCAGCGACACCGCAACCAAGAACACGATACAGATGGGCGCAGTGGAGCCCAGCACCTTGGTCAGCTTGTCCAAGCCAAGAAGGGCGCTGGCCAGCGCAATGATGGCCATAACCGTAGAACCCACAACAGCCGGCACGCCGAAGTACTGCTCGAACATGGCGCCCGAGCCAGACGTCATGACGATGCCGACCAAGAAGCAGAACAGCACCGAGAACACATCCATGAACATGCCGAAATACTTGCCGCAGTAGTGGCGGAACGCCGAGAAATGCTCGGATTTCGCGAACTTCCAGCCGTAATACGCAACGGCGGCGCACATCAACGCGAACAGCACCATGGTAAGCACGGCGCCCCAAATGCCTGGAATGCCGTACGCAGTGAAGTACTGCATAACTTCCTGGCCCGACGCGAAGCCGGAACCAACCAGCGTGCCGACAACCGCGCCGCCGATTTGCAGCACGCGTCCAACGCTGGACTTTTCATTGGATGACTCTTTGACTTGTTCAGCCATGGCCATACCTCCTTATACAAGCGCGAAGCCTTCATGCCAGGCGGGCCATATGGCCTCGGTATTCGCGCACGCTTCGCGAATGGAAACGCATGCGAATGCCTCCTGGCGACAAACGAAACGCGCGCGCCGCCTCGCGCAGACGTCGAACGCGTCCACCGGACGAAGGCATTACGTGGCACCTCTCGTCCCAATGTGATAAGCCTTTATACCAGTTAAACGTTTCCACATTGTTACAAAGCTTACAAATGTGTTTACATTCCAAAACGAATTTGAATAGGTCAATGACAACCCACCACGACCTAGATTTTGACGAGTTCCCAGCCTAGCTTAGCTTGATCAAGAGAACGCTCCTTTGACGGGCGCTTAATCAAATCGAACATCTGTGCTTTTTCTTCTATGACGAACGGACATTTACGCAAGATGGTAGAATCGCTTCGTTATTCACGGAGAAGAGGATCACCCATGAAGATTCACAACGGCGTGCAGCTGCGCGACGACGAATACGAAGAGCTGCTGGCACTTGCCGAGGCGGCCGACAACGGCGAAGACGTGATGCTCGCCGCATTCATGCGCCTGTGCCCCACAGGCCAGGAAGGCGCCTTCGACGAAGCCGTCGTCGCAGCCTACGACGCGCTTGCCGCCGCAGGCTTCATCGAAGGCGTGCGCGAGGGCGGCGAATTCTTCTTCGAAGACATCACGCCAGCAGGCCGTTCGCTCACCAATCCTGCATTCGCCAAACCGAGAGACTTCGAGCATGACGAAGAATCTGCACTGTTCGAAAAGCCGATCGACGTAAACGCCGAAGACGCTGAAACCGATTCCGAAATCGAACGCGGCGAAAAGGCCGAGCTGGCCAACGAGTTCGACACGAGCGAATCGAATTACGCCGACGAGAACGAACAGGAAAACGAGCAAAACCTTGGGCCCGAAGCGCCGCGCGAAAACCCGCTGTCGGCCTTATTCGCCAACCCCGCCACCACGCAAGCGGTCATCGCCGGCGCAATAGCGGGCTTCATCGCCGGCGCCATAGCCTCGGCAGTCGTCACCATAGTGCTGTAGAAACCAACCCAAGAATTAAGCAGGGGCCATCTTAGGCCCCTGTGCATTTGCATCCCAGCGCCGCTCACTCGAACGGCGCTTTTTTACACTAGCGGCACGCGGTCTATTCGGGGTCGCCGTAGAAGTGGTACCTGCCGCGGCCGTGCTCTTTGATGTAATACAGTGCCTTGTCGGCATCGCGGAACAGGCTCGGGCCAGGATTCTCGCGGTCGGTGAACGCCACGCCCACCGAAAGCGACACAGGCGGCAGCCCCTCTTCCTCGGGCTGCGCGAGGCATTCGTTGATGTAGCCGATCTTTTCTTCGATGGTGTAGCGCAGGTTGCTCGTCATGCGCACCATGATGACGGCGAATTCGTCGCCGCCGATGCGGCACACGTGGTCGATGTCGCGGAACGTTGTTTTCAACAAACGCGCGACACGCTTCAAAATCTTGTCGCCATCAGCGTGGCCGAACGTGTCGTTGACCGTCTTGAACGTGTCCACATCCACCAAGATCAGCGCGAATGGCTCGTCTCCGGCCTCGTACACGTCAAGGATGCGGTCATACGAACCGCGATTCAGCAAATCGGTAAGGGCATCATGTTCGGCCTGGTGCTTGATGAGCTTCTGCGTTTCCTCGTTTTGCAGGTACACTTCGTTATACGTCTCGGCAAGCGTCTGCAGCTCAGCCGCACCCACCACGGGAAACGTCCTGTTGTCGCGCACGCGCTCGCCGAAGCGCACCAGCGGCTCGATAATGGATTTTGCCATGAACAGGCACATCAACAGCGTCACCGCCACGAACAGCGCAACGCTCACCTCGAGCTCGCGGTACACCGCCTCGAACGATGCGGCAGCCGCATTTTGTTCGTCGGCCGTCTGGTTCAGCAGCGCGTCGATGCAACTGTCGACGTTGTCCATAATGGCCGACCGAGAATCCTGGTAATGGTCATCAAACAGCAGCTGCTGGGCTCGAGCCATTTTCAGGTCGCTCGACAAATCGCGATCGGCGTTACCCTCAAGCACGTCGCGCAACTCGCTGTGCATCTGCTTCTCGGGCACGCCCTGCGCATCGCACACCAAGCGCATCGCATATAGCTCGGTGTCCATCAGCTTGTCCGACTGGGCAAGAGCTTCTTCGAGCATGTTCATCGCATCGGTGCCGTCGTAGGCGCTTTTCAAATGCCGCACAGCGCCCTCGCGGCGCTTCGTATCGTTCACTTCGGCGAAATAATTGTCGATGTATTCCGTGTCCCCCGTCACCACGGCAAGCCGTGCCTGCTCGGTAAGGTATGTGGACGCGTCGCGCAGGTCGTTCGTGCTTTGCTGGCACAAAGAATACGTATCGTTGGCGCTTTCGAGAACCGAGAACTGCGTGCGGCCATAGATAAACGTCACCACGCACAACGCGCCAAGCGCAAGCGTGAACGCGATGCTCAACGCGCTGATGCTCTTAACCTTTACTTGCCTCATAACGGCATTGAACCCCCTTGGCGTACTTGCCATACGTCCTTCGCGCCTCCATCGGCGATCATCGCGCCCTCCCTGCAAACTTTCAGCTAGCGTGCAATTTTCCAACAAGAAAGCTTCTTTACAAGAAGGCATTTATGAAATTGAGGGCGGACGGACGAAATTTAACGTAAACGACACAGGCGCAACACTATTGCTGAAGCTTTCGACCAGGCGTAAAGGTTCTGACGCACAACGGTGAATCGGAAGAGTAGAATTATTTGGATTTGGAATAAACTCTATATGCGGCCGCCACGCCACGGCGACAGGGGGATGACATTGACCGAAACGCAGACGCAGCCCGAAAACGAAGACCTGCGCTCGCTGCTCGAAAAAACGCAGACGCAGCTGAAAATCGTGAATGCACTGTGCCGTAGCTTTTTAAACGTATACCTCGCGAACCTGAACACCGAACGCGTGACCATCATCAAGCTCAAAGGCTATGTGACTTCTGCGCTCACCGAAGACGTGGAATCGTTCGATTACCGAACCATCCTGGGCGTGTACGCCAACGAGCGAGTGCACCCCGACGACCGCGAAATGTTCCTGCACGCCATCGATCCCGAGACGATTCGCGAAAAACTCGCCAACAGCGACGAATACACGGGGCACTACCGCATTCTTGCCGACGGCGAAGTGCACTATTTCCAATTCCGTTTCATAGCGATGGAACCGCACGGCGAACATCGACTCGACCAGGTTATCGCGGGCTTCTTGAACGTCGATACCATCGTGCAGGAAGAAGCCCGCTCGCGCCAGGTACTCGCAGATGCGCTGGCGGCGGCCGAACACTCAAACCGCGCGAAAACCACATTCCTCAATAACATGAGCCACGACATTCGCACTCCGATGAACGCCATTATCGGCTTCACGTCATTGGCTGCGGCGCATATCGACAATCAAGAGCAAGTAGCCGATTACCTGCGCAAAATCCAAACCTCGTCGAGCCATTTGCTGTCGCTGATCAACGACGTGCTGGACATGTCGCGCATCGAAAGCGGCAAGATGAAACTTGACGAAGCGCCCGCGAACCTGGCGAATGTTATGCACGACTTGAAAGTCATCGTGCAGTCGGACGTCGCGGCCAAGCAGCTCGATTTTTTCATCGACACCGTCGACGTGGTGAACGAGGAAATCGTGTGCGACAAGCTGCGCCTGAACCAGATACTGCTGAACTTGCTGTCCAATGCCGTGAAGTTCACCAACCCCGGCGGCTTCGTGAGCGTGCGCATCACGCAAAAATCCAAGCCCGTCCACGGCTATGCCGACTACGAATTCCGCGTGAAGGACTCGGGCATCGGCATGTCGCCCGAATTCGTGAGCCACGTGTTCGAGGCGTTCGAGCGCGAGCGCACAAGCACCGTCAGCGGCACGCAGGGTACCGGGCTTGGCATGGCCATCACTAAGAACATCGTGGACATGATGGGCGGCACCATATCCGTAAAATCGTCGCCCGGCAAAGGCACCGAATTCGTGGTGGCGCTGCGTTTCCGCACCGAAGACAGCCCCACAAGCCGAGAGCCCATCCCGCAGCTGAAAGGGCTACGCGCCCTTGTGGTCGACGACGACCTGAACACCTGCACCAGCGTATCGAAAATGCTGTACCAAGTTGGCATGCGCGCCGATTGGACGCTTTCAGGGAAAGAAGCCGTGCACAAGGCCAAATTCGCTTACGACGAACGAGACGAGTATTACGCATTCATCATCGACTGGCTGATGCCCGATATGAATGGCGTGGAATGCGTGCGCCGCATTCGATCGGTCGTCGGCGAATCTAAGCCGATCATCATCCTTACGGCGTACGATTGGTCGAATATCGAAGACGAGGCTCGCGAGGCGGGCGTCACGGCATTCTGCAGCAAGCCGCTGTTCATGTCGGAATTGCGCGATTTGCTCGAAAAACCATTCGTCGAGCTCCAAGACAGCCCCAAGGCAGTCCCTGTGCCGAACTTCTCTGGCAAGCGCATGCTATTGGTGGAAGACAACAAGCTCAACCGCGAGATTGCCATCGAAATCATATCGAACGTGGGCTTCGAGATAGACACGGCAGCCAATGGCAAAGAGGCCGTCAATGCCGTGACTTCATCGTCGGCCGAGCCCTACGACATGATTCTGATGGATATCCAAATGCCGATCATGGACGGCTACGAAGCAACGCGCCTCATTCGCCAAATGGGCGGGGCGCGTTCGCGCACGCCCATCTATGCCATGACGGCGAATACGTTCGAAGAAGATAAGCGTCGCGCGCTCGACGCTGGTATGAACGGCCACATCTCGAAGCCCATCGAAGTGGCAACGCTTATGAAGACGCTCGAAGGAGCCCTCGACTAGCAGATGCGACGCATGCGCGCATGGAAGCGCCCCGCCTTGAGCCCGAGCAGACGCTCGCCCGAAGCGGGCGCTTCGCGTTGGCGGCATTCTTATGCGGAAACACTGCGCAGCATGTGTAAAAGAATACAGAAATAAAAAAACAGGCCAGAAGTTTTAGCCTCTGACCTGCTGTAATAAGCTGGTCGGGTTGACAGGATTTGAACCTGCGACCCCTTGACCCCCAGTCAAGTGCGCTACCAAACTGCGCCACAACCCGTTGCTGTTTCGAGCTCTTCGCTCAAACGCAAGACGTTAGTATACGCATCTCTCCTATACTGCGCAAGCATAATTTTCAACTTTTTTGAAAATCTTTGCCCAACAGTCGCTGGGACAGGGGCAGTCCCTTGCCCCAGCTGTTTGATCCACGTCTCGCCCCGAGTAATCTTCGGCTTACCAACCCGCCTGGTTCACCAAAACATCGTCGGAAATCTGGCCGGCCTCATATTCAGAAATCGCCTGGTTGGCAATGGCGAAGCCGCGGCGCAGCTCTTCTTCAGAGATATTGAGGGGCGGCTGGATGCGCAGAATGTTGTCGGCCACGGAAATCATGAGCAAGCCCAACTCATAAGAGCGGTACACAATCTTGAACGTACCCGTGGTATCAGGTTCCATGGACCCGTCTGCG
Source organism: uncultured Slackia sp. (assembly GCA_937895975.1). Taxonomy (GTDB): domain Bacteria; phylum Actinomycetota; class Coriobacteriia; order Coriobacteriales; family Eggerthellaceae; genus Slackia. The sequence goes on along the minus strand of CALBLG010000169.1, from coordinate 1,524 downwards.
TCCTTCTTCACCACGGCAAGGCCGCGTGACATGCCCACGCCGCGAATGAATCCGATGGTATCAGGATGTGCCGCCTTCGTTTCCTCCAGCAACTCGAGCATCACGCGCTCGTTGCGCTTGAGAATCTGCTGGAACTCGTCGGTTTTGTAATAATCAAACGCCGCATTGCCCGCCGCGCACGCGATCGCATTGCCGCCCAGCGTGAACAAATGCGCCGGCGCGGGCAGCGATTCCATGATGTCTTTGCGAGCCATGAACGCGCCCAGCGTGAGGCTCGCGCCCACCGATTTGCCCATGATAATGCCGTCGGGCACGATGCCATCGAAGCATTCGATGCCGAACCAATGGCCGTCGCGCCAAAACGCCTGTTGCACTTCCTCGGAAATGAACAGGATGCCGTGCTTCTTGCACAGGTCATACAGCGCATGCATGAACTTGTCGTTGCCCAAATTCAAGCCGCCATCGCCCTGAACGGGCTCGATGATCACCGCAGCCACCTCTTCGGCCGGCAGATAGGTGTCGAATGCTTCCTGAATCTCTTTCACATACCACTCAGCCGGCATATCGGGGGCTTCCTGGCCGTAGAACGGGAAGTGGTAGATATCGCCCATGAAGGGACCCATCTTCGACGCCATGCGCGTGGTGACGCACGAGAGCGCGATAGAGCCGTACGTGGAGCCGTGGTAAGCGTTGATGAACGTGATGATCTTGCGGCGACCCGTGTAGGCTCGCGCGAATTTCACCGCGGCATCGTTGCAATCGGAACCGCAGTTGCCGAATGCAACGCGCACGTCTTCGGCCGCGCGACCGGGGAATACCGAGCACAGGCGCTCGGCGTATTCGATGGTGGCGGGGCTGTAGGTGTACGCTGCCGTGTACTGCGTGCACTTGGCGAGTTGCTGCTGAATGCCCGCAGTAATGCGATCGTTGCAACTTCCCAGATTCAGCGAAGAAGCGCTGGTCAGGAAATCGATGAACTCGTTGCCATCGGCATCAACCACCGTGGAATCTTTCGCATGGTCGACGGCCAGCGGGAAATACGACAGATGTTGGCAGGGCGCGATGACCTTTTTATCGCGCTCGACCCACTGCTTGCAAACATCTTGCTTGATGGATTCGCCCATATTTTTGCCCTCCATGAACGAAATGCCGGCACGTGGCATGCCGGCCGTGGCCTTTTGGGGCCCTTACGATGAACGCAGTCGATTATAGAACCAAATCGGGTATTATGGCGAAAGGTTTATAGCCCAGCCGCCGGGGCCGGGCGCAATGCGAAGGAGTTACGCGGAATGGAAGATTACAAACGCGAATTCATCGAGTTCATGGTTGAAAGCGATGTGCTCAAGTTCGGCGAGTTCACCTTGAAAAGCGGCCGCAAGTCGCCGTTCTTCATGAACGCGGGCGCCTACGTCACCGGCGAGCAGCTCAAGCGCCTCGGCGAATACTACGCCAAAGCCATTCACGACAACTTCGGCCTGGACTTCGATGTGGTGTTCGGCCCGGCCTACAAGGGCATTCCGCTGG
>CALBLG010000168.1 GCA_937895975.1 uncultured Slackia sp. | reverse complement strand
CCACTCCCACGCTACGGCTACTGGCAAATAGTCGCCTCGCCGAAACGATAGAGTTCTTCGTCGGTACGCCGCAACGGCAAGCCCTTCTCCATGCAGAAAATGATGATGGCGTCGCGGCGATTCTTGCAATACAGCGCGCTTTGGCCCGCCGCCTGCAGCAGGCGATTCGTCTCGCGCAAATCGAGGTTCATGGCGAAGGCGAGCGCGAGCGCCTTGTCGCGGCCGCAGCCGCGCTCGCCTTTGAAAATCTGCCAGCCGAACGTTTCGTTGATGCCCGCTTCGCGAACAACTTTCGCGCGAACCAAATCGTGCTCTTCGAGCAGCTGCGCCAGATATTCGGGCAGCGACGGAGTTCGCAAGTCGTGCTTGCTGGCGAATTGCTCGGGGCTCGGGCTTTCGAGCAATTCGTTCAGCAACTCTTCGGTAAGCGGTTCTTTCACGCGACGTTTCCTTCGTTTGCGGCGGCGAGCGCGGGCCTGAGCGCGCACGGCCGGCTCGTCAGAAAGCCAGCCCGCCTTCGCCATACGGCCCAGCGACTTTGGAATGCTCATGATTCTACCCCTCGCCCGCCGCGATTGCCGTCGAGCGGGAAATATTACGCCACATCGAAATCGGCAGATGCCAGAAGCGTATTGCCGCTCGACCACAGCGGAGCAACCTCGACCGACACCACACTGCTATCCACCAGCTTATATGCAAGCTGGAAGCTATTCGATGCGCCCGGCTTCAGTTCATTGGTGTATCCAGTAGAATCGAATCCGCTCGTCACAAACGCTGAATCTAGCTGCACGCCGTTCTGAAAGCATTTAGGATAGATGCACGAAGCGAACGAGACCGTCTCGTCGGAGTTGTTCGTCCAGCTAAACGTGACGACGAGAGCCGAATTGCCGTCATAATCGGTGGTCACAAGCGCATCGTCGATCGAAACGGCATATTTCTGCTGATCAGACGAGCCGTCGTGCTGAGCCTGCGAAGCCTCGGCGGGTTGCGAAGCCGCGCTGTCATTCGAGCTCGGCCCAGACGTGCCCAGGGCGTCATCGATTGCCGCGCCGTACATGCTCTGCGTCGCAAGCACCACGACGATCGCCACGGCGTTCAGCGCGGTTCCGGCGATAGCGATTGCCTTGCCCGATTTCTTTCCGCGCACAACCCCGACGATGCCGATGATGCCGAACACGATGCCAAGCAGGCCGAGCAACGCCGAGAAATTATTCACGATTGGCATCCATGACGAGACAATGGCCAGAACGCCCAGCACGAGCGACACGATGCCCATAGCCGTCGTGGACTTGTGGGGCGATGCAGCCTGCGGCGGCTGATACAAATCATTGTTTTCCATGCTTATTTCCTTCCCTTGCAGATTCACGGTTCATTTCGCTAGCAAAACCGTCGTTCATGCTAGGGGTTTCGCGTTTGAAAAACATTAGCCGGCAGCTAAAGGAGGTGGAGCCGCCGGCTCATTCCAGCGGCGAACGGCGCTTTGAGCCGCCTGCCGAAAAAGATACTTCACTTCGGAAAACACGCGTCCTATCACCAGTTTCTTTGATATTCTGCGCGCAAGGAAAGAGGCGCTGGCTTCACAGCGCTCCAATTGAGGGAGGGAACCCATGAAGAAATTCAAGCTCGCAGCTTTTGGCGCTCTGTTGACGTGCGCGCTGGTCGCCTGCTTTGGCTTGGCCGCATGCTCATCGGGGCCGAGTGACGAAGAAGTCATCAAAGGCGGAATTTCCGACACGCTCGACCAGGTGAAGAAGCTCGACGATGCAACGCTCGACGAGATGATCGATGCCGCGAGCAGCGAGCTTTCTGGCCTTGACGCTATGAGCATCGACTATAAAGACCTGTTCAAGACCGTATTCAACGGCTTCGACTACCAAATTGACGCTGTCGAAGTCGACGGAGACGCCGCGAAAGCCGATCTGACCATTACCGCAAAATCGTTCACTGATGCCGAAGCCAAGGCTGAAGAGATTACCGCCAAGTGGCTTGAAGAAGCCGACGATTCCGTGGCCGACATGACTGAAGACCAAATCAACGCGAAAGTCGGCGAACTGGTTATGCAGGCCATTTCCGAAACCGACCCGAAAGACACCACCGTGAAGGCCACCTTCACGAAAGATGGCGATGAATGGTCGTGCGACGACGACCTGATTTCAAAGGTCGTCGACGAGGCGTTCTACGCATAGACGCGAAACCCCACTGAAAAAAGAGGAGCAGCCCATATGGGCTGCTCCTCTTTTTTGTACCCAGACCGGGCCAAGGGAGCTGCCCCTTGACCCACGCCGCATCCGATTTCTTGGCTAGTTCAGCTTCTTGGCAAGCAGCTGATTGATGACCTTCGGGTTGCCCTGGCCACGCATTTCCTTCATGCACTGGCCCACGAAGAACCCGATCAACTTCGTATTGCCCTCTTTATAGCGAGCAACCTCATCGGGATGCGCCGCAACCACGGCATCGACCACGGCCTCGATGGCGCCGGTGTCGCTGACCTGCTTCATGCCGCGCTCTTCCACAATGGCAGACGGATCTTTGTCCTCGTCGAGAACGGCGGCGAACACCTCTTTGCCCTGCTTGGAGGAAATGGCGTCGGTTGCAATGAGCCCCACCAGTTCAACCGCACGAGCCGGCGTCAGCGGGCTTGCCGCCAAATCGAACGACTCGTCGGCGTTCATGCGCGCCGTGATGTCGTTGATGGCCAGGTTCGCAAGCGGCTTGGCCAGCTTGGCGGCCTTGTCGCCAGCCAGCTTCATACCTTCCTCGAAGAAGTTCGACGTGGCGCGATGCTCCACCAAATGGCGAGCATCGTAGGCCGAAAGCCCGAAGCTCTCCTGGAAGCGCGCAGCCTTTTGGTCGGGCAGTTCGGGCAGCTTCGCGCGCACGCCTTCGATGAACTCGTCGGTCAAATCGTACGGCGCAAGGTCGGCCTCGGGGAACAGGCGGTAGTCGTCGGCGGTTTCCTTCACGCGCATCACGATGGTGCGCTTGGCCGACGGATCCCAATGGCGCGTTTCCTGATAAATTTGACCGCCCTCTTCAAGCACCTGCGCCTGGCGGCAAATCTCGTACGCCAAGCCGTCGTGCAGGTTCTTGAACGAGTTCATGTTCTTCAGCTCGGTTTTCACGCCCAGGCCCGTGGAACCGCGGCGACGCAGCGACACGTTGCCGTCGCAGCGCATGGAACCCTCCTCCATCGAGCAATCGGAGATGCCGATGGCCAGATAAATCTGACGCAGCTTCTGCATGAACAGGCGCGCCTCTTCGGGCGTGCGCAGGTCGGGCTCGGTCACCAGCTCGATGAGCGGCGTGCCCGCGCGGTTGTAGTCGACGAGCGAATGCGTGGCGCCCGCGATGCGGCCCTCGTCGCCGCCGATGTGCACCATCTTGCCGGCGTCTTCCTCCATATGGATGCGCGTAATGCCCACGTGCGCCACATAGCCGTCCTCGGTGGCGGTCACGTTGCCCTGGCTCTCGCCCGGCTTCAGGCCGTCAAGGTCGATGCGCTCCTTCGCGCCCGCGCCGTCGACTTCCAGATCGAGATGGCCGCGCATGCAGAACGCCACGGGGCCCTGCGTGGTTTGGAAGTTTTTCGCCATATCGGGGTACATGTAGTTCTTGCGGTAGAACATCGAGTGCTTCTCGATGTCGCAGTTCGTGGCCAGGCCGGCAAGCACGATGCTCTCGATGGCAGCCTTGTTCGGCACGGGCAGCGCACCGGGCAGGCCCAGGCAAATGGGGCACGTGTGCGTGTTCGGGTCGGCGCCGAATTCAAGCTTGCAGCCGCAGAACATCTTCGTGTTCAGCGTGGTGAGCTCGGCGTGAATCTCCAAGCCGATGACGGCTTCCCAATCTTGCAGAACCTCTTCGAGTTTCTTCATTATCGAATCTCCTCCGTTCCGCATTCCATGCCCGACGCCTGCGCTCCGCTTCGCGGTGCTCGGCGTTCAACAGCCCACTGGGCTGTTGAATCTTTAAGAACCTCTTCGAGTTTCTTCATGCTATTCACCGGCCTTTCCCGCCGCGAAATCGGGCGCGATGGGAGCCGCGCCGTACACGGCCTCGAGCGCGGCAGCCGCGCGGAACATGTTCTCGTCTTTGAACTGCGGGGCAATCAGCTGCACGCCGACCGGCAGGCCCGAATCGGCGCCCAGGCCGCACGGCACGCTCATGCCGCCGTTGCCCGCGATGTTGATGGACACGGTGAAGATGTCGGCCAGGTGCATTTCCACCGGGTCGCCCACCTCGCCGAACTTGAACGCGGTGCGCGGGCTGGTGGGCGCCAAAATGACGTCACATTTCTCGTAGGCCGCCTGGTAGTCTTGCGTGATGAGCGTGCGCACCTGCTGCGCCGGATAGTAGTACTTCTCGTACACGCCGCTCGACAGCAGATAGCTGCCCAACATAATGCGGCGCTTGGCCTCCATGCCGAAGCCGGCCGCGCGGCTCGCCTCGTACTGGCTGCCCAGGTCTTTGTGGCCTTCGTCGCAATAGCCATAGCGCACCGAATCGAAGCGGGCCAGGTTCGAGAACGCCTCGCAGGGCCCCAGCACGTAATACGCGGCAATGGCCGCATCGGCATGAGGAAGCTCAACCTCGACGATTTCAGCGCCGGCCGCGCGCAAGGCTTCGGTGGCCTCGGCCACGCGAGCCTTCACTTCATCGGTCAGACCTGGCGCATCCATGAAGCCGGGCACCACGCCGATGCGCATGCCCGCAACGCCCTGCTCGCATGCCGCACGAAAGTCGGCTTTCACGTACTGCGAGGTGCAATCCATGGGGTCGTGGCCGCAGATGGCGTCCATGGCAGCGGCCGCGTCGCGCACGCTGCGCGCGAACGGGCCTACCTGGTCGAGCGAGCTGCCGAAGGCAACCACGCCGTAACGCGAAACCATGCCGTAGGTGGGCTTCACGCCCACGATGCCGCAAAACGATGCAGGCTGGCGAATCGATCCGCCCGTGTCAGAACCCAACGTGACGCACGCAAGACCCGCCGCCACCGACGCCGCCGAGCCGCCCGAGCTGCCGCCCGGCACGCGCTCGAGGTCCCACGGGTTTTTCGTGGGTCCGAACGCCGAAGTTTCGGTAGAACTGCCGAACGCGAACTCGTCCATGTTCAGCTTGCCCAGCGGAATGCCGCCCGCCTCGATGGTCTTCGCGACGCACGTGGCCGTGTAGGGCGACACGTAATTTTCAAGCATATGCGACGAGCACGTGGTGTGCGTGCCCTCGTAGTTCATGTTGTCTTTGAATGCCACGGGCACGCCGGCAAGCGGTCCCATCTGGTCGAACGTGCCGTTCGCGATAGCCGCATCGATTTTAGCGGCCTGCTCGAACGCGGCATCTTTCGTCAGCTCGAGAAACGCATGCACGTCGCCATCGAGCTCTTCAATGCGTTTGAAGCTGGCCTCGGCCACCTCTCGCGCGGTAAACTCGCCCGCGGCAAGCCCGGCGCGAATGTCGGCCACATTCATGTTTGCGCTGTACGCCATTACTGATCGCCCCCGCCCAGAATCGCAGGAATAAGGAAGCTGCCGTCTTGCTGCTTGGGCGCATTGGCCAGCGCCTGCTCTTGCGTGAAGCCAGGCACCTCAACGTCTTCTCGCATAACGTTGGAAAGGCCTCCGATGGGATGGAACGTGGGCTCCACGCCGTCGAGGTCAAATTCGGTAATGGGTTTGAGCGTCTCGATGATGTTGTTCAAGTCAACGGTCATCTGCTCGAGCTCTTCATCGGTAAGCCCGATGCGCGCGTACGTGGCGATGTCGCGCACGTCGCGCTGGGTGAGTTGCTGAGTCATGCGACTTCTCTTTCCTTCTCGATTCGCCCGCGCCGTCGGAAGCACCGAAGTTCGCGCAGGCAAACTGCATGAGAACATAACGTTCGTATGATAGCAAACCCGCAGGCAGCCGCACACGAGCCGCGCCGATGCCCAGCAAAGTTCAACAGACGGAAATCGTGCACGATGGAAAGGACGCACCCCCGCCGCGCCCGCCCCTGGCGGAACCCCTCGCCGGAAGCTTTCCGACGGCCGCACGCTTGGCGGGGCTTTCGCCGAGGCCACGGCTCACTACCGCTTCGCTACGCGCTCGCCTGGCGGTGTTTCATTTTGAAATGAAGGGCATATTTGAACACCGACGGCCTCGGCGAAAGCCCCGCCAAGCGTGCGGCCTGCCCAATCAGATGCGAAGGTTCGCTCGCGCCGCAGCAAACCCTGCCGGTCCTACTCCCCCGCCTCGAACTTCGCGATGGCGTCGAGGAAGGCTTCGCCGTAACGTTCAAGCTTGCGCGACCCCACGCCGTTGACCTCGAGGAAATCGAGCGCGTCTTTTGGGCGGCGCACGCACATGTCGCGCAGCGTGCGGTCGGAAAACACCATGTAGGGAGCGATGTTGCCCGCATCAGCAAGCTGCTTGCGCAACGCGCGCAGCTCCTCGAACAACGCGTCGTCGCCTGCGCTCACCGCGCCTGCGCCGAACGTGGCCGGCGCGGGGCTCGCAGCCGCGCGCGAAGTCTTGTCATTCTTCGGCGAAGCGGCTTTCTTCATCTGCTTAATCGAGAACTCGAAATCTTCCGCAAACGCCTCGGCCGACCGTTCGCCCAAGCCTACCGTGGGGTATTTCCCTTCGCTCACGCGCAGCAGCCCTTCGGATGCAAGCAGCTCGATAACCTCTTTCACCAGGGAATTCGACTCTTTCACGGTGCCGTACGAATCGAGCGTTTCGAAATGGCCTTCGAAAACGCGCTGCGATTTCGACCCGCGCACAATGTCGGCCACCAGCGTTTTGCCGAACGCGCCGCCCAGTTCGCGCACGCATTTCACGCACGAGCGCGCCACCTGCGTCACGTCGATCGACTCGAATTCGCCCAGGCAATTCGAACAGTTCGCACATTCGCTCGTGCCGTTTTCGAATGGCGTTTCGTCGCCAAAATAGTTCAAGATGTAGCGGCGCAAACACCCCGTGGTATGGCAATAGCCCACCATCGCCTCCAACATGCGGCGCTGCGCTGCACGGGCGATTTCGGCGGCTTCAGGGTCGAACTGCGAGTATTCGCTTTCGCTTTCGATGAAAAAACGACATGTGGACACGTCGCCGTCGCACCACAGAAGCAGACATTCGCTAGGCTCGCCGTCGCGGCCCGCACGGCCCGCCTCCTGATAGTAAGCCTCGAGGCTTTTCGGCATGTTGTAGTGCACCACCCAGCGCACGTTCGACTTGTCGATGCCCATGCCGAAAGCGTTCGTGGCCACCATGATGGGAGCGTCGTCGTTGATGAAGCGCTCTTGCGCGTCGTCGCGCTCGTCTTTATGCATGCCCGCGTGGTATCGCGCCACCGGCAAGCCCTCGGCTGCAAGCCAGCCCGAAAGCCCGTCGACGTCTTTGCGCGTGGAGCAGTACACGATGCCCGAATCCCCCGGATGCTCGGTTATGAACTGCGCGATGCGCGCACGCTTCTGCTTGGGATTCAGCTTCTCCACACCAAACTTCAAATTCGTGCGGTCGTAGCCCGTCACCACGCATTCGGGGTTTTGCAGGCCCAGCAGCGCCGATACGTCGCGACGCACCTTGTCGGTGGCCGTGGCGGTAAGCGCAATGACCGGCGGACGCTTCGGCAGACTGTCGATGAAATCGGCGATGCCCATGTAGGCGGGACGAAAGTCTTGCCCCCATTGCGACACGCAGTGGGCCTCATCCACGGCAATCAGGGGAATTTCGACGCGACTCGCAAACTCACGAAATACAGGGTCGGCCAAGCGTTCGGGCGCCACGTACATGATTTTATAGGTGCCCGCCTCGGCGCGCGCCATCACGGTGCGCTGTTGGCCCGGCGTGAGCGTCGAATTCAGGAACGATCCGCGCACACCCGCATCGATAAGGGCGTTCACCTGGTCTTTCATAAGCGAAACCAACGGCGATACGACCAACGCCAGCCCTGGCAGCACGATGCCCGGAATTTGGTAGCACAACGACTTGCCCGCGCCCGTCGGCATAATGCCCAGCGCGTCGCGGCCCGCAAGCACGGCTCCGATAAGCTGCGACTGGCCGGGACGGAATTCATCGTAGCCGTAATAGCGCGAAAGGGCTGCGCGGGCCGCTTCCATCGTCGGCTCGCACGCGACCATGTTCGCCGCCGAAAGCCCCTGAATGTCCGCCACTACCGCGCCCCTTCGCAATCGCCTGTCTTCTTATCAAGGATGTCAGAATAATCCATTTCGTAATACATATGCGGGGCAATATCCATGCGCTGATGCAAAATGCGCTCGATCACGATGCGACGCTCTTTCGCCTCGAACCGATAAAACACCCAATAATTCGCATGCGGAACGGCAAGCCTGCGATAACCTTGTTTTTCAAGACGGTCGTCATTAACAGGCCTACCCATCGCAGGAACTTCCAGCAGCAAGTCAATGGCATCATCGATGCGGGACACGGTATCGAGCGCCGCTTTCGGCGAAGCAAGATCGACGGCAATGTAAGAAGCGATAAGGCGCTTGTCGCGCAAGGCAAGCGGTCGATAGACGATACTAATTTCGTTCATAATCGATGCCCCACGACGCGAACAGCTGCTTCATGCTGGCATCAGCCTCGTCTTTCGCGACGAGCCGCGATTCGAATTTCGCCTCTATCTCAGCTTCCCGCAGCGCGAGATACACACGATCGCGCTGTCGCTGCTCTTCATAAGCCGCGCTGTCCATGACGACGAGCGCCGGTGAACCGTTTTTTGTCATAACGATAGGTTCGCGCAACTCGCGCGCCTGCTCGCAGACGTCATTAAGATTCGTGCGCAAATCGGAAATTGGCCGTATGGCGGGAAGGACGGCAGTTGAAAGCGGCATCGGCACTCCTAACATCGGATGCCGCCAGCTTAGCAATTCAATAAGAAATATACCAGTTATTTATTAATATATTTGTGACATATGCATAGGGAAACCCTGGCGTGCAAACCCGAAGTCGCGCAAAGCCCACAAGCGATGCCTCGAAGTAAAAAATGACCTGCGATTTTCTAGAAATCGCAGGTCATTGACAAAGCCCCTATTTTGCAAAAAAGGCCTGTTGTCGACGAAGCAATCGACGGAATTTTACACGTTGAACTTGAAGTGCATCACGTCGCCGTCTTGCACCACGTAGTCTTTGCCTTCCTGGCGCAGCTTGCCCGCGTCGCGGCAGCCTTTTTCGCCGCCGAGGGCAACGTAATCTTCGAAGCTGGCGGTTTCGGCTTTGATGAAGCCGCGCTCGAAATCGGAGTGAATAACACCAGCGGCCTGCGGCGCCTTCGCGCCCACGGGAATGGTCCAGGCGCGAGTCTCGGTTTCGCCGCTCGTGAAGTAGCTCTGCAGACCCAACAGCGCATACGCACTGCGAATCAGGCGAGCCAGGCCGCTTTCGGAAAGGCCCAACTCTTCCATGAACATTTTCGCGTCTTCGGGATCGAGCTCGGCCAGATCGGCCTCGGTCTTCGCGCAAATGGGCACGGGAATTTGGCCGTCGATTTCGGGGAGCTCGGCGTTCAGCTGGTCTTCATCGACGTTGGCAATGTAGAGCATAGGCTTGCACGTAAGCAGGCACAGCTCTTTGATGGAATCCATTTCCTCGTCGGAAAGGCCCAGCGTCAGCACGCGATGGCCCTCGTTCAGGCCCGCGAGCACCTTCTTCGCCGTTTCGAATTTCAGCATAAGCGACTTGTCTCGCTTCGCTTCCTTCTCGAGACGCGGCAGGGCCTTATCGACCGTCGCGATGTCGGCCAGAACCAGCTCGGTTTTGATGGTTTCCACGTCGCTTTGCGGGTCGACCTTCTTGGACACATGCTCGACGTTGGGATCGCTGAAGAAGCGCACCACTTCGCAAATCGCATCGGTCTCGCGGATGTTCGCAAGGAACTTGTTGCCCAAGCCCTCGCCCTGGCTAGCGCCGGCCACCAGGCCTGCGATGTCGACGAACTCGACCGTGGCTGGCACGATTTTCGCAGGATGGTCGATTTTCGCCAGCTCGTCGAGGCGATAATCGGGAACGGGAACCATACCCGTATTCGGCTCGATGGTGGCGAACGGGTAATTCGCGGCAAAACCAGTCTTTTTGGTAAGGGCGGTGAACAGCGACGACTTGCCCACGTTGGGCAGGCCCACGATACCGATAGAAAGCGACATGCGCATCCCCTTCATTAACTCGTGGCGATAAAACTCACCCATGATAGCAAAACGCACGTATGCCTGCACGCTCGCCGTGGGCGGCCGTTCCCGTTTCCTTCACAACGTTCCAGGCGTTCAGGAAACGGGAACGGCCGCCCACGGCGAGCTTCTCAATCACCTTTGGAACTTTAATCCAGCTAATGGAGAAGGGCCCGTTTGCTCACATTTTCTGAACGCCTGGAACGTTGCGAAGAAAATGGGAGCAAACGGGCCCCTCGGTCAGGTCAAACCCTCAACTACATGCTACATGCTGAACAGGCCCAACGTCTGCGCGACGTACGCCACCAGAATAACCACCAACACCACTGGCGCGATGTACTTGATGACGACCGACCACACGCCCGCAAGCTTGAATTCGGCCGACTGGCGCACTTCATCGACAAGCGTCTTCGGCTTGATAATCCAACCGACGAAAATGCACGTCATCAACGCCGAGATAGGCATCATCACCGAATTCGAAATGAAATCGAGGAAGTCGAGGATGCTTGTGCCCTCGCCCATGGGTTGCACGAACGAAAGCGAGCTGTAGCCCAAGTTCACCACGATACCCATCACAGTGATGTACGCAATGGTCACGATAAGCGAGCGCCCGCGCGACCAACCGGTGCCGTCGCTCACGATAGACGTGCACGTTTCAACAAGCGAAAGCGAGCTGGTAAGCGCGGCGAACAGCACCAGCACGAAGAACACAATGCCAATAATGGTTGCGGCTTCGCCCAGATTCTGGAACACCTGAGGCAAGATGATGAACATCAACGACGGGCCGGAATTCTGCGCGACGGCTTCGCCCGAGCCCAGCGCGGCAAACGTGGCCGGCACAATCATCAGACCCGCAAGCAGCGACACACCGAACGTGGTACCGGCGATTTGCGTCACCGACGAGGTGAGCTTCGTGGATTTCTCGAGGTACGAGCCGTATGTCACCATAATACCCATGGCCAGCGACAACGTGAAGAACGTCTGCCCCAGCGCCGCAATAACCAGCTCGGGAGAGAATTTGCTTACGTCGGGCACGAGATAGTACGCCAAACCGTCCATGGCGCCCGGCAACGTAAGCGCGTAGATGGCGACCGCCGCCGCCATCACGATAAGCGCCGGCATCATCACAAGGTTCGCCTTCTCGATGCCCTTGTTCACGCCCAACGCCACGATGAAATACGTCAACGCCATGAATATGAGCATGCATACAACGCTTTCGGGGCCGCTCGCGATGAAATTCGAGAAGTACGTGCCGCCGTCGGCCAGCACATCGGGCGCCGTGGTGACGTAACCAAACAGATACTTCGTTACCCAGCCGCCAATAACGCAGTAATACGGCACAATGATGAACGGCACAGCCGACATGAAGATGCCGATGAACGCATATTTCTTGCCGAACGCTTTGAACGCGCCGATGGAGCTTTGCCCCGTCTTGCGGCCGAGCGACGTTTCAAGCAGCAGCAGCGCCAAGCCGATGGTGAACACGAACAGCAGGTACATAAGCAGAAACGTGCCGCCGCCATATTTCGCTGCAAGGTACGGAAATCGCCACATGCTGCCCAAGCCGACCGCCGAAGCAGCCGCCGACAGCACGAACGCCAATTTGCCCGACCACGTCGCGCGCGGTTTCGTAGCATTCGCCATGATTGATCCTCCCGCCGCATGCACGGCGCGCGGGCGCATTCGTCCGCGATTCTTTATCTTGAAAAATAACTGCCTCGACGCGTGGCGACGTATGAGGCAGAAAAGCTTAAATTGCTATTCTACGGCAAAGCGCAGACACGCGATTCAATTTCCCCATAGGCGGCACATTGGTGTAGATGAGTGTCTATCTAGCCGCGTTTTTGGCCACGTAATCGACTCTGACTGGTCAAAAACGGCGCCAGTGCGAAAACACAGCCTCTTGTCGATAACCTAAAAAAGTTAACCGCATCATTTACCAGGCAATATAGATAACGAAAACAGAACAGCACTTGCCATAAGCCCCGAAGCATCGATAGGCATTCACACTGGCAACGTTTTTGACCAAGACGGGGCTCGTTGCGGCCAAAAACACCGCCAGTGTGAAACCGCAAACTTATGCGAGAAGCGGTGCCATCTCGTCGGGGTACTCCACATGCCAAAACACCAAGCCAGCCGCCGGAGCGTTCTGCCCCGCCGCGCGACGATCACGGGCCGCAAGCACATCGGCCACCCAGTCGGACGATTTGCGTCCACGGCCTACCTCAACAAGTGTGCCGACCATCGTGCGCACCATGGAATGCAGGAAGGCGTTGCCTACAACGCGGATGGTGACGACGTCGGTGCCTGCAATGGTTTCTGGGTAGACGGAAAGTTCCATCACGTTGCGATGGGTCGGCTTTCCAACGGCCGATGCCGCCATGCAGAAGCTTTTGAAGTCGTGCTCGCCCACAAGATGGGCGCATGCCTCGTTCATGGCGGCAAGGTCAAGCGCGGCCCCGCCCAAATGCCACGTCAGGGGGGCAATAAGCACTGGACGTGCAGCATCGGTGCAAATATGATAATGATACTCGCGCCAGAGCGCGTCGAAGCGGGCAGAGAAGCCCAGCGGGCGCTCATCGATAGACGAAATCGAAATGGCCTCGTCGACAAGCGCGTTCAAGGATCGCTGCAACCCCCGGAATGACCGCGATTGGAATTCGTCGTCCGATAGCTCGAAGCTCACCACCTGAGCACGCGCGTGCACCCCGGCATCGGTGCGACCAGAGCACACGATGGGAACTTCGCGCTTGTACAGCATCGAAAGCGCACTTTCCAGCTCACCCTGCACGGTTTTGATATGCGTTTCAGCTTGACGAGCAAAACCCGCGAAGCCCGAGCCCTTGTAGCCCAGCGTTAAAGAAACCGTATGAGAGAGCCCCGCCGCAAGCGCTTCGCCGACGCGCCTGGATCGCATTTCCGCACGGGCGGCGGCATCAGGGGCGCCAGAGGCGATAAATTTCGTATTGGCGGCAGGTTCGCATACAGGCACGATGGATTCCTCTCTATTTCTCCGCAGAAGTATATCGAATTTAACGACGCGAATGCCGTTGAGTGCATAGGAACCCGAAGCGCCGCGAAGAGCGTTGCAGTCGTCCAAAACACGAACCAGCGCAAAGCGTCACGAAATGCGAAATAGCCAATCAATCCTATTGCATTGGTTGGTTTCAACCTTTTATACTCATTTCAGCATATTCACAAGGGGGAAACTATGACCGAGAACACCGAGGCAGCCAAAGCCCGCGCCCGCAAAGAGGCACCCGAAGGCTCCATCGACATTCACGAATACATTGACGGCAAAGACTTCGTGCCAGAGCCTGATACCAAAACCGAGGTTGGCCAGAAAGGCGTTATTCGCGCAACGTGCATCTCGAAGCGCAAGGGCACGCGCAAAGAGCCTATCGCCGAAGGCGTTCAGGTTGAAGCGCACTTCGGCGTGAAAGACGACGCACACGCATCGGCCGATTGGCATCGCCAGGTTTCGCTGCTCGCATGGGAATCTATCGAGCGCGCGCAGGCCATGGGGCTCGACGTGAAAGAGGGCGACTTCGCCGAGAACTTCTGCACCGAAGGCATCGACGTGATGCATATGCCCATGGGCACGCAGGTGAAAATCGGCGATGACGTGCTTGTCGAGATTTCCCAAATTGGCAAAGTGTGCCACACCCGCTGCGCCATCTACTACCTGGCTGGCGATTGCATCTTCCCGCGCGAGGGCATCTTCGGCGTAGTGCTGAATGGCGGCACCGTGAAGCCCGGCGATACCATCGAAGTGATAAAAGTCGGCGACGGCACCTGCAAGTACTCCCCCGCCGACGCGATAGCCGAAGTGGAAGAGGCCCGTCGCAACGGCACGCTATAGAGCACAAGCACCGATATCGCGAATCGAGAAGGCCCCCTGGGCCTTCTTTGTTTTTTCGGAAGCCCTGACTGGACGGGCCTCGCCGAGGTCGTCCGCTCTCAAACTTGTTCTTAATTTCAAAATTAAGCGCGGCCAGGTGAGCGCATAGTGAGCGAAGCGAACAGTAGCGAACCGTGACCCTGGCGAGGCCCGCCCAGTCAGGGCGTCCGAGAAAACGAAGCGGGAGGCATTGCCTCCCGCTTCTTGCGTTACGCGGCCGATGAACCCCAAACTTTGCGCCCGAACAAATCGAGCAGTTCGGAATAGATGATGTTCTTCGACAAGTCGACCTTAATGGGCAGTTCCGCGCGGAACTTGCGTCCGTCGGCCTGACGAATGAACAGCACCACAGCATCGTGGCCAGGATGGCTGCGCAAAATCTGCTGCAGCTGCTGCGAGCGCAACGCATTCATCTCGCTCGCCCATAAGCGAATCTCCAGTTGGCTGGGCCCCATTTGCGAAGCATCGAACGCCAAGCGCTCAACCTCGAACGCCATAATCTGGTCGCCACGATCGGAGTGCTCGAACTTGCCGCGCACCTTCACGATGGCGTCTTGCTCCAAGGCGTCGGCGAAATCGTCGTACTTGAAGCACACGCCTTCGCAATGGCCTGTCGTATCTTCCAGCACGAAGTTCGCCATCTTCTTGCCTTTTTTGGTGAGCTTCACCTGCACGCTGGTAATAAGCCCGGCGAACGTCGCCGACGGAATATCGCCGTTGTGCTCGGCCAAATCGCCCAAACGGAACTTCGTGATGCGACGCAAAGCGGATTCATATTGACGCAGCGGATGGTCCGATACGTAAATCTTCAGAATCTCTTTCTCATAGGCCAAAAGCGTGCGCTTATCCCATTCAATTCCGTCGGGCGCGGGCACATCATCGCAGAAGCCCGAATCTTCATCGCCCGCGAACATATCGAACATGCTCACCTGGCCAGCGTCGCGATCTTTCTGGCGCTTCGATGCGCTTTCCAGAAGCGGCGTTTGTTCGATGAAATACATCAGCTGCTTGCGCGTATATCCCGTCGAATCGAACGCACCAGACTTGATGAGTGCCTCAAGCGTCTTGCGGTTGTAGCACTTCGCGTCCAAACGATTCACGAAGTCGTGCAGACTCGTGAACGGACCATTCGCCTCGCGCTCGGCGATAATGGCTTCAGCCACAGCGCCGCCAACGCCGCGCACGCCTGCCAAGCCAAAGCGGATGCCTTCATCGAGCGGCGTGAACTCAAGGTTCGAAGAGTTCACATCGGGCGGCAAAACGGGAATGCCCGAATGCGTGCAGCTGGCAATATATTTGATGAGCTTGTCCGCATTGCCCATGTAGCTGGACAACACGGCGGCCATGTATTCGTGCGGGTAATACGCCTTCAAATACGCCGTGCGCATAACCAGAATGGCGTATGCGGCAGAGTGAGATTTGTTGAACGCGTACTTCGCGAATTTCTCGGCGTCAGACCAAATCTGGTTCGCGATTTCCAGCGAATAGCCGTTTTCGACGGCGCCGTTGCACCAGTCGTCCTTCAGCTTCATCATAACGTCGAGCTTTTTCTTGCCCATAGCCTTGCGCAACTTGTCGGCCTTGCCTGCCGAGAAGCCGCTCATCACCATGGACACCTGCATGATCTGCTCTTGGTAGACCATAGTGCCGTAGGTTTCTTCCAAAACCGGGCGCAGGCGCTCATCGTAATAGTGAACCGCGGTTTTGCCGCTTGCCACCTTGATGTAGTCGTCGACCATGCCAGACTCAAGCGGGCCCGGACGATTCAATGCGATAGAAGCCACGATATCGGAGAAGCGGTGCGGCGGCAGCTTGCCGAACAAGCTCACATACAACGCGCCCTCAACCTGGAACAAACCGTCCATGTTGCCCGAGCGCATGAGCTCGAATGCCTTCGGGTCTTCGGTGGGAATCTCTTCAGGAACAAGCTCGATGCCGAAACGATCTTTCACATTGCGGCACGCGCGCGAAAGCACGCCCAGCGTACGAAGACCCAAGAAGTCCATCTTCAACAGGCCCAAGTCGGGCGTGTAGTGACCATCGTATTGCGTAATGATGCCGCCGCCCTTGGTGTCGCGCTTCATGGGAACATGGTCGGCCATAGGGTCGCGGCAGATGATGGTCGCGCACGCGTGCACGCCTTCGCCGCGCACATTGCCTTCGATGGAGCGCGCCGCGTCTACGACTTCTTTCGTCTCGGGCTCTTCGTTATAGGCTTTCTTGAAATCGGGATTGGCCTCGAGCGCTTTGTCGATGGTAATGCCCAGCTCATCGCCGACCATCTTGCACAGGCGGTCGCCCACGCTATAGGGGTGCCCCAACACACGCGCGGCATCGCGGATGGCATTTTTCGCCTGCAGCTTGCCGAACGTGATAACGCCCGACACGTGGTCTTCGCCATAGAAGTCTTTAATGTGCTCGATAACTTCCTGGCGGCGCTCATCCTCGAAGTCGACGTCGATATCGGGCATCTCGACGCGTTCGGGCGACAAGAAGCGTTCGAACAGCAAACCATTCGGCAACGGGTCGAGGTCGGTAATGCCCATGGCGTACGTGCAAATGGCGCCTGCAGCCGAGCCACGGCCCGGACCCACGGCGATGCCGTTTTCACGCGCCCAACGAATGTATTCCTGCACGATAAGGAAGTACGCCGGGAAGCCCTGCTGAATGATGACGCCCGCCTCGTACATGTAACGATCCCATGCGTCTTTCGGAATGGGTTCGCCATAGCGGCGCTTCAATCCATCCTCGCATTCTTTGCGGAACAGCGTTTCCTCGGTGTATCCCGGCGGCAGCGGGAAACGCGGCAAAATGGAGTCGCGCTCGAGCTCCACGTTGCACTTCTCGGCAACCTCGACCGTGTTGTCGCACGCCTCGGGGAAGTCGCGCAGCGCCTCGCGCATTTCTTCCTCGGTCTTCATATAGAACTGGTCGTTCGCGAAGCGCATGCGGTTTTCGTCTTCCATCAGCGAGCCCGTGCCGATGCACAACATGATGTCTTGCGCACGGGCATCTTCGCGACGCAGATAATGGAAGTCATTCGTGGCGATGGTCTTCAGGCCGAGCTTTTTGGCAATGTCGTTCAAATGCCCGTTCATCTCGCGCTGGGTCATGCCGCCGTTGGTTGTGATGCCCTGGTCTTGCAGCTCGATATAAAAATCGCCTGGCGCGTACAGCGCCGACAGCTTGCGCGCCCATTCCTCGGCGCCCTCGTAGTCGCGCGCGTCAATGCAGCGCGGAATGATGCCCGCGATACACGCGCTCGATGCGATGCAACCTTCGGCATATTTCTTCAGCATGTCGAACGTGGTACGCGGCTTGTAATAGAAGTTATCGCAGTGCGATTCGCTCACCAGGTGCAATAGATTGTGGTAGCCCACGTTGTTCTTCGCCAGCAGCACCATGTGGTACAGGCGCGACTTCACCTTCGAGCCGATTTCAGGGTCTTCGGTGAAGTATATCTCGCAGCCGTAGATGGGCTTGACCTTCTTGCCAGTTTCCTTCTCGACCGCATCGCAAGCATCGCACAGTTCGGGCACGCCGCACATAACGCCGTGATCGGTTATGGCCACAGCGGGCATGTCCAAATCGGCCGCGCGGCGCACCATATCTTTGATTTTGGTGGCGCCATCGAGCATGGAATATTCGGTATGGTTATGCAGATGGACGAAAGCCATGCAGCCCTACCCTTCTTGAAAATATACGAACATTTGGTCGTTTTTACGTTCTAGTTTTATCATAGCAACCTCGTTTGCGCAAGGGGCGCAGGGCATACGGAATTCAATGTTTTCGCTCATGCCTTCGGGTTGCGGCGCCCGCCCGCAGTTTGCTACACTCGCGCCAATCAAAAAGTCATCCCGCCGCCGGGTGGGAAACCGAGCACTCGGATCAATCGCGACGTTAGGCCTTTGAAGCCGCGATTGACCGGGTGCTTTTCTTTTAAGGAGGAACGCATGCAGAAGTTCACCGCCGAACCATCGTTTTGGGAAATCTTGCCCGAGGCGTCCATCGGCATCATCGTGGTGCGCAACATGAAAACCGCCGACGAGGTGTCCGCCGAAAGCAAAGCCGAAATCGCGCGCATCCTGGCCGATGCCAACGCGGCGGCCGACACGCACCTCACGAGCGACACCATTTCCGAAAACGAGGTGGTGGCCGTGTGGCGACGCGCCTATCAGCAGTTCAAAACCAAGAAAGGCGCACGCTGCTCAATCGAGAACCTGCTGAAACGCGTATTGAAAGGCAACCCCGTGGGGTCAATCACGCCGTCGGTCGACATCTACAACGCCATTTCACTGAAGTATGCCTTGCCCGTTGGCGGCGAAAACGTCGACGCCATCGAGGGAGACTTCCGGCTGGGCATCGATGCAGAGGGCGGAAAACCCTTCCTTCCCATCGGCGAAGACGAGCAGGCGCCCACCCTGCCCGGCGAGCTGTGCTATTACGACAACGCTGGGGCCATTTGTCGCTGCTTCAACTGGCGTGACGGCCAGCGCACCGAACTTGCCGACGATTCGCGCAACGCCATTTTGGTGATGGAGTGCGTCGACGGCGCGCGCCTGAGCGATTTGCATGCGGCTCTCGACGAGTTCGCCGGGCTCATGCAGCGCCATATGGGGGCCGAAATCGTCGCAAAGCAGCTGATTACGAAAGATAATCCCGAAATGGTGATTGCAGAATAGCTGACCCGTCCGCGGACCGGCAGGACGGAGGCGGAGGGTCCACCGGGGATGCACGCGGCGCCCTGGCGCATTCCAAAAAAAACGCCACGAAATCGCGCGCGCCCCGGGCCCGCGGAGGGCCCTGCCGAGGTGCTCGATTTCGCAAATTCATCTAAAACGGGAAACCGCAGCGGCGCGCATAGCGAGCAAAGCGAGCGGTAGCGCCGCGTGCATCCCCGACAGGGCCCTCCGCGGGCCCGGGGCGCGTGTCGCAGACCGCCCTATGACACCATGCGGAAGTCGCGCATCAATTCCTGGCGATTCGCCTGTCCCGTTTTCTTCAAAATGTTATGCACATGCACCTTCACGGTGGACGCCGCCAGGCTTAACTCGCCCGCGATATTCTGATTGTCTTTGCCTTCAAGCACCAGCCGCAGCACCTCGGTCTCACGCGCCGAAAGCCCATAATGCTGCGCGTATCCGGCAAGCCCGGCGTTGATGAATTTCCCCACGCGCCCCTCGGCTTCCGCGGGCGGTTTCTCGAAGTGAATCGACAAAAGCTTCCAGCAATACCGTACCACGAGCACCGCCATCCACAGCATAAGCGCGTTTTCGGCGAAATTGCGCTCGGGGAAAAACGGCACGGCCCCCGACTGCACCAGCACGGGGTCGACATAAAACAGAATAACGATGTTCTCGACGAAAATGGCTATGCACAACACCCATGCGCCCACATACCCCACGCGATGGCGCCACATGCGTTGGCGCCACGCCTCGCTTTGCCCCACGAATTTGATGCCTATGTAGCCCAGGATCCAAACCAGGTACGCCGTGCGCATGGCATAGAACACAAACAAATGCGCATTCCCGCTAGGCATAAGCACGTAAATCAGCACGCTGGCCGCTACGAACACCACGCTGGGGCCGAACTGCATCACGCGGCGATGCTCGTCGAGCGATTCGCACACCATAAGCCAAAACGCCGTGAACAGGCCGCATCCCGTAATGATGGAAACCGGTTGCGAGCCAATGAAATAGACGGAATCGGGCACATTCGCAGCCGCGCTTACCATGAAGTCATCCAAAAACACCAGCGTTACGTCGAAGAAGTAGAACAGAAATCCCACGCATGCGCATGCCAGCGAGCGCCGATGCGACACCAAATATCCTGACAGGCACGCTGCCGAAGCCATGATGCTTACCAGCAAAATGATAAGCGTGTAATAAAACAGCGCAATCAACCCCATGGCGCTTCCCTTTCGCCGTTTGATGCAACTTCAATCCCCTATACCCATTGTAATCCCTAAAACCCGCATCGCAGCGGGCATTACACCCAGGTGTATTTTCTGAACTGGGTAAACGGCGCTCTACACCCAAGATATACCCTGCCTGCACCAGGCTTAGACGTAGCTGAACCGTTACTTTTCACGATACAGTCGCGCCAGAGAGAGGGGCGTGGGCGCAAACCGGTGCCAAGCCCCACGTCACAAGGAGGAAACTATGGCCGAAGAAACCATGGCCGCGCCGGCGGGAACCGGCAAGGCCGAAACGAAGCCGCCGAAAAAGAAGCACAAGCTCAGCTTCCCCACGGCTTTCACGATTCTGTTCGTGATCACCATTCTGGCGGTTGTCGCCACATGGTTCATTCCCGCTGGCGCCTATTCCAAGGTAGCCTATATCGCCGATTCCGGCGTATTCCAGGTAACCGAGCCCAACGGTGACGTGCGCACCATCGAGGGCACCGAGGAAGCCTTCCGTGCCGACCCCGAGCTGGCCGACATGAAAATCGACGTGAACCAGTTCCTCAATGGCGCCATCACCAAGGCCATTTCGGTTCCCGGCACCTACACCGAGCTGGAATCGCAGCCCATGGGCATCACCGACGTGTTCACCTCGATGGTCAACGGCACCATCAACGGCGTCGACATCATGGTATTCATCCTGGTGCTCGGCGGCCTGATTGGCGTGGTGAACGCCTCGGGCGCATTCGAAAGCGGCCTGGTCGCGCTCACGAAGAAGACGAAGGGTCGCGAGTTCGCGCTCGTGTTCCTCGTGGCCGCGCTTATGGTGTTGGGCGGCACCACCTGCGGCCTTGAAGAAGAGGCCGTCGCGTTCTACCCAATTTTGGTTCCCATCTTCTTGGCCCTGGGCTACGACTCCATCGTCTGCGTCGGCGCCATTTTCCTGGCGGGCTCCATGGGCACCACGTTCTCGACCATCAACCCGTTCTCGGTCGTCATCGCTTCCAACGCCGCCGGCGTTATGTGGACCGAAGGCATCCAGTGGCGCGTTATTGGCGTTATCGTTGGCGCTATCGTGGTTATCTCGTATCTGTATTGGTATTGCAAGAAGGTGAAGGCCAACCCCGAGTTCAGCTACACCTACGAAGACCGTGAGAAGTTCGCGAAGCTTTACGCCACCCACGACCCCAATTCCACCGACATCAAACCGTTCGACTGGAAGCGCAAGCTCATCTTGGTGCTGTTCGTCATGGCGTTCGTCATCATGGTATGGGGCGTCGTGAGCCAGGGCTGGTGGTTCCCGCAGATGGCGGCATCGTTCCTCGCCGTGGCCATCGTGTGCATGTTCCTGTGCGGCCTTGATGAGAAAACCGTCACCGACGCGTTCGTCAACGGCGCATCCAGCCTGGTCGGCGTGTCGCTGATCATCGGCCTGGCCCGCGGCGTGAACATGATCATGGAAAACGGCCTGATTTCCGACACCCTGCTGTACTGGGCATCGAACGCCGTGGCCGGCATGACGGGGCCCGTGTTCATCCTGATGATGATGGTAATGTTCTTCCTGCTCGGCTTCATCGTGCCGTCTTCTTCGGGCCTGGCCGTGCTCGCGATGCCCATCCTGGCACCGCTGGCCGACACCGTGGGCATCGACCGCTCCATCGTGGTTTCCGCCTACAACTGGGGCCAGTACGCGATGCTCTACCTCGCCCCCACCGGCCTGGTTATGGCAACGCTCACCATGCTGGACATGAAGTATTCGCACTGGGTGAAGTTCGTGCTGCCCATGGTCGGATTCCTGTTCGTGTTCGGCGGCGCCTTGCTCGTCATCCAAGTTATGGTAGGCGCCTAGCCACTCGCAATTCCGTATCGCCCGCGATTCAATCTATCCAACGCGCGGCGAGTCGCCATTCGTCCCAGTCATGGGACAACCCGAAGAAAGCCGCCCTTCCCCTGGGCGGCTTTCTTTATGCACAGAATCGCACAAGGCGCCCGGCAAGGCCACAAGCCTGAAGCCCGCTACGCTTCCCTCGAAACACGCTTGTTTTCATACATCGCCTCATCGGCGCGCTGGTACGCCTGCTTGAACGTGCATTCGCCCTCCGCATAGGTATACGAGCCGAAAGACACACTTAAATGCAGGGTATCGTCGCTGCGCTCGTTAAGGCGTCGCTTGATTCCCGCAATAATCCGCTTTGCCCCATCTTGAGCCGTATGGGGGCACACGATGAGGAATTCGTCGCCACCCACGCGCATCGCGATGCAATGCTCGGGCAGGCCATCGCGAATCGCGCCCGCCACGCCGCGCAAAAGCTTGTCGCCGAATTCGTGGCCCAGCGTGTCGTTGGTACGCTTGAGATAATTGCAGTCGCCCATGACCAACGTAACTGGGTAGTCGTCCGAGCGCGCGATGTCGTCCATGCGCGATTCCAGGTAGTTGCGGTTATGCAACCCCGTAAGCTTGTCTTTATAGGAAAGCTCCTGCGCGCGCTTCATCGCGGTGATGTCGCGCGTCGCAACGACGATGGCCGCGATGTTGCCCTGCTTGTCGCGCTTCTGCGGCGTCGCCATCACGGAATACCACGTGTCGCCTAAACCCTTGATTTCCTTCTCGACGTACGCGGCCGACGCCAGACGATCGGCAAGATCGTCGACGTCGAAGAACTCTTCCAATGCCTCGCGGTCGTCGGGCGCGACGTATCGCTGCACCGCGCACTCCAGGAAATCGTGCGGCTCGGGGTGGATCTCGTAGATCTTCGACAGAATCTTCGACGCGCGAATCGGTCGAAGCCCCATGGCGTTCACGTCAATCAGAAGCGTCGAATTGTAGCTTTGGCTGATGGCGTTGATGGTTTGCAGCTGCTCCTGCATGTTCGCCACATTGCGGCGCTCGACCATGCGGCGAATAATCAAAATGGCCATGCATACGACCAGATACGCGACCAGGCCGTTTGCCATAACGCCCGCGCGATTGGCGAATACCTCGGCCGCCGGGTACAGAATGTATATCGTGTACCTTCCATACGCGCTGCGCGCGCCATACCAAATCCCCGAATCGTCGGCGAGCCGCGTAAGCTTGCCCTCGTCCCATTGCACGCCGCCCGAAGAGCACACGAAATCGGAGGCGTCTTTGCCTGCCAGAGAATCGTTGTTGGATGACACGATTTTTCCGCTATGCTCGACAAGAATCGTCGGGTTCTCCTCGAATGTCACGCTGGCGGCAATATCGCTTACCGTGTAGTCGAACGGGTCGGTGTTCGGTTTCGCGGCCGAGGTATAGCACAGCAAATAGCCGCCGTTGTAATTCACCACCACGTAATCGTAAGGCGTATCGTTCACCACCTCGCAGCTCGCATAGCTTTTGCCGGGGTTCTGAGCGATGTTGCGAACCGCGCTTTTCTGGAATATTCCGCTCCACATCCCATACGCGTCGCAATCGTCCATGTCGGCCTGGGCGATAAGCGCGCCCGTCGTATCGGCGACCACAATGCCGCCGATATGCTCGCTGCGGATAAAACGATCGAGGAATTCGCTATCGGTCACTTGGTCGTTTCCAATGAATTTAACCAGGCCAGTCGCAGCGTCGTACAGCGACTGCTGCGATTTTGCAAGGTTGCCGTTCTCGTATCGGTCATACTTCTGGCAATTGGCTTCGAGAAACGCCTGCGTCTCTTGCGCAAGCGAATACGCCTCATCGAGGTCTTTTCCTTCGACGCCAACGTAAAGCGCAACCAGCATGAGCGCCCCAACGACGACGAATGCCACGGCCGTTGCGGCCAATGCGCGAGAACCGCGCGCATCCCCGTCGGGCGTTCCGTTCAAGACCCTGGAAGCGGCCAGCAATTCGTCACTCATTCGAGGTCGCCTCCTGCACGCCGGAATCTTCGAAATCGTAGCATTCCAGAATAGAAGCCACGGTTCCGTCCGCTTTCATGCTCGCAAGCGCATCGTCAATGGCGTCATGCTCCCGCATTGGGCCATCTTTTTCGAAAGCGACAGCGATATGAAGGGTCTCGATGCACGGGTCAAGTATGCGATATTGTCCAGGATACTCGTCCATCATATGCTTGAGCACCGACACATGTCCCACGAGCCCATCGGCATATGCCTTCACGAACGCCGTTTGCGCCATGCTGTAGCTTTCATACGAGCGAACGAACTCCAGCGGGTAATCTGGTGACGCGGCGATTTCGAGCGCACGCTTCTCGGCCACGGAATTCGCACGCACAGCCAACCCACCTGGCCCTCTGAAATCGTCGAGCGACGTCGACGGAGTGCGGCTTGACACCAAAATGCCTAAATCGCTGTCCACATACGATGCGGTCCACAGGTAATTGTCTTCGCGGCCGTTTTTGGCAAACGCCGACCATAGGCAATCGATATCTCCCGATGCCAGCTCGTCGTCGCGCTCGCTCCACTGTATGGACACGAACACCGGGGTATAACCGGCCCTCTCGCATGCTTCCCGCGCGATATCGGCATCGATTCCCTGGTATTCGCCATCGTCACCCACGAAGAAAAACGGCTCGAGCGTATCGACGCCGATGCGCAATTCGGGCAGCGACGGCTGCGCGCCAGAATCTTCGTTGTTCCCCAATGAGCCTGCGCAGCCGGCCAATGCGGCAACGCACACCGCGCACACGACGGCAACCAGGCAGCGAGCAACTCGTTTGCCCATATTTCATTCCAATTCGTCCAACCATGCCACGCCGTCCTAGGCAGCATGGCATCCCCTCTCTCCGATGGAACCCGAGTGGAACCTTATCTATCAAATTACGGAACGCATTATACGACTCGCCCACCACTAAAAGCTGAAATAGTCGGTAGGGATTATGCATAAATGACCACGTAACCAGCTATTTCGATATAAACGCACCTTTCATGCGGGCGCAATCAAAAAGCGGCCCAACACGTGGACCGCTTTTCGAAAGTTATTCTGCTAACGGCTAATGCCTACGTCGCGTCATGCGGAATACCACCACGCCGATAACGACCAAAGCGACCACGGCGGCCGCAGCCATCGCGATAATCAACTTCATGGTGGAGTCGTTGGTTTGCGAAAGCTTCTTGCCTTGCTGGGGCGTATTCGCATCGCCCTGGCTTTGAGAATTGGCATTGTTGGTATTCGTGCCTGAAGCCTTGGTTCCACCATTTTCCTGCGAGCCATCAGTCTTCGAAGTCGCATCTACCGCCTTGCTCAGGCTCAGCTGGGTGATATCTTGCTCGGGATTTTCACTCGATGAAGTCTTCTCAGAAGTTGGCTCCCCAGGCGTACCAGCCGTCGCAGACCCCTTCACGCTGGTATTCGTGTCAGCCGAAGAAGCAGACGAACCAGCACCGTTTTCGTTGGCCTTAGAGCTTCCAGCCTCGCTCGATCCCGACGCCGAGCCGCCGACTGCAGAGCCGCTGCTCGAACCGGCATTGGAAGAAGCACCGTTAGAGGCATCCTGTGCCGGCAAGGCAGGCTTCAAATCGGCCGCGTCATTCGAAGGCTGCTGGGAGCCTGCAGAAGACGCGCCGTTTGAATCCTGCGTGCCGCTGCCGACATTGCCGGAAGAAACATTCGACCCTTGGGAAACATCACCCGAGGCATCAACGTTGCCGGGGACGGTGGGCGACGGCATTGCAGGCTCGCTCGGAGCGGCAGGCTGAGAAGGCTGCTCCGCACCCGAGGCAGAAGCGTTGCCGGAAGAAACAACGTCATTGGCGTTCGAGCCGCTAGAAGCGGAAGAACCGGAATTCGATTCGCCCGCACCCGAAGCTTCTCCTGCGCCCGACACTTCGCCAGCACTCGGAGCCTGTGCGGGTTCATTGCCGACAGCGCCCGCGTTCGCATCGTCAGGCTGCGCGCCGACGGGTACTCGCGTATCGCCCGTCTGGTCGATAATGCTCAAGCACGTTTTCAGTTCGCGCTCGTAGCGGTTCTGATACGACAAGGCGTAATTGTTCACACGCGATGCCACATTGTCAATGATCGAATTGCATACGTTGGTGACGAACTCAGTATCGGTCATGTCGCTCGTCAGGTTCGCTTGGTTGAAATAATATTGCATGCCGCCCGATCCGAACAGCACGCACATGCCCCACGACAGGCCCTTCACCGCGTCGTTGCGATCGGAGATATCGACGCCGATGCTTTTCAGGTAGCGCTCGGCGGGCACATAGTACGTGGTATAGGCATAGCCGTCTTGCAGCTGTGCGAACAATCCGGGCGCGGCGGCGTATGCAGCATGCCACGAATCCTGCGCCTTCTGCCCCAGTTCGGTAAGCTGGCCGTTTACCGCCATGGCCGAACTCGACAAATCGAGTGAGCTGTCGGTTGCCCATTTGAACATGCTGAACGTGCTGGGGTCGTACCAATAGCAGCCCTGCATGAAATCTTGCAGGCTATAGCGGTTGTCGAACTGGTAGTAGCCCATCGCATGGTAGCCATCGCCGCTCGAAAAGCCCTGGTTGTAATTGCGACCGCTTTCATACAGCGTGAAATATTTCATGTTATCGGACAGCTGCATAGGCGTGATGCGCGTATACGAATAAGAAAACAGCGCAATGGGCGAAGAAACTTCGGGCGCTTCCTCGTACGCCTCGCCCTTGTCAATGGCGATCGCGCCCGCAGGCTCGGCGTCGGGCTGCGCGTCAACGACAACCGCTCGCGCCCCGTCGCTGCCATTAAGCGCAGATTCATCTGCGAAAGCCGTCGCGGGCAAAGACATCGAAACGGCCATGACGAACGCCGTGGCGCACGCGACAACGTTGCGACGTTCGAACTTGAATTCGGAACGATCCATGAACCCTCCTGACGCGTAGTGTTGATAAAGTGCGTATGCGTATTCAAATTTATACAACCACACCAAGAAGGGCTTGACTAGAAGTTACTTTCGGTAAGCGAATTCCCCAAATGCACTCTTTGAATGACGATGCGAAACAAAAATGGCTCCCTTGCGGGAGCCATTTTCAAATGCAATGGATGCTATTTCTCTTCGGCCTTGTCGGCAAGGATGATGACCTTGTCACCGCTCACTTGCACATAGCCGCCTTCAACGTTGAATTCCTTGAAGGGACCGCCTTCTTCCTCCTGCACGCGAACGGTGCCGTCCGCGAGCGTGGAGACCAAGGGCACATGGTCGTAGAGGAAACCCATTTCGCCTTCGGATCCGGGCACCACGACGAAGTGGACCTCGTCGGAGTAGAACTTCGCCTCAGGCGTCACGATATCGCAGGCAAATTTCGTCATCGCTTATGCCTCGTCCTTCTTCATGGCTTCGTACTCGGCGTAGACGTCGTCGATGCCACCCTTCAGGCGGAAGCACTGCTCCGGAATCTCGTCGCACTCGCCGTCGAGAATGGCAGCGAAGGAGCGAACGGTGTCCTCCATCTTGACGTACTTGCCCGGCAGGCCCGTGAACTGGGTCGCAACGTGGAAGCACTGGCCGAAGAACTGCTGAGCCTTACGCGCACGAGAAACCGTGAGCTTCTGCTCTTCAGTAAGTTCGTCCATACCCAGGATGGCGATGATGTCCTGCAGGTCTTTGTAGTTCTGCAGAAGCTCCTGGATGCCGGTGGCCACGCGGTAGTGCTCTTCGCCAACGATAGCCGGCTCAAGAGCGCGAGACGTGGACTCCAACGGGTCGACGGCGGGATAAATACCCAGCTCGGCGATGGAACGAGACAAAACCGTCTTCGCATCCAGGTGGGTGAACGTCGTGGCCGGCGCAGGGTCGGTCAAGTCGTCAGCGGGAACGTAAACCGCCTGCACGGACGTAATGGAGCCCGTGGAGGTAGAGGTAATGCGCTCCTGCAGGTCGCCCATCTCGGTAGCCAGCGTAGGCTGGTAACCAACAGCGGAAGGCATGCGGCCCAGCAGAGCCGAAACCTCGGAGCCCGCCTGGGTGAAGCGGAAGATGTTGTCAACGAACAGCAGAACGTCCTGGCCCTGATCGCGGAAGTACTCCGCCTCGGTCAGGCCGGCCAGACCGACGCGCAGACGCGCTCCCGGAGGCTCGTTCATCTGGCCGTAGACCAAGCAGGTCTTGTTGATAACGCCAGAGTCGCTCATCTCCAGGTACAGGTCGGTACCCTCGCGGGTACGCTCGCCGACGCCGGTGAAGACGGATGTGCCGCCGTGCTCCTGCGCCAGGTTGTTGATGAGCTCCTGGATGATAACGGTCTTGCCAACGCCAGCACCACCGAACAGACCCGTCTTGCCGCCCTTGATGAACGGCTCGATGAGGTCGATGGCCTTGATGCCCGTCTCAAAGATCTCAGTCTTCGTTGACAGGGTATCGTACTCAGGCGCGGGACGGTGAATCGGCATATAGCCGGACACCTCGGGCATGGGCTTCTCGTCAACGGGCTCGCCGATGACGTTCCAAATGCGGCCCAGGGTCTCGGGACCCACAGGCATCATAATCGGATGGCCCGTGTCAACGACCTCGGTGCCGCGCACCAGGCCGTCGGTAGAGCTCATTGCGACGGAACGCACGAGGTTGCCAGGAAGCATGGTTTCAACTTCCAGAACGACGTGCATTTCGCCGACGGGGGTTTTCGCATCAACCGTCAGCGCGTTATAAATCGCCGGCAGCTGATCCGCAGGGAATTCGACGTCAACAACAGGGCCGACGATACGCACAATGCGACCGGTGGCACCCTTGCTGGCTTCGAGTTCCGCTTTGGTAAGCATTCTCTCGTCAGCCATTTAATCCTCCAAAGCTGCAGCGCCACCAACGATCTCGGAGATCTCTGTGGTGATGGCGCCTTGACGTACGCGGTTATACACTCTCGACAGCGTTTCCACCATCTCGTTGGCGTTCTCGGTAGCCGAGTGCATTGCCGTGCGGCGTGCGGCCTGCTCGCCGGCAGCGGAGTCGATCAACGCATGGTAAATCGACGTGCGCAGGTAAGCGGGCAGAAGACGCGCGAGCACATCGGCGGGTTCGGGCTCGAACTCGACGCTCGCGGCAACCTCGCCGTTCTCGGAGGTTTCCTCGGCGGCCGCAGCAACGACAGCCTCGGTATCGACCGGCAGAATGACATCCTCGCGGAGCACCTGCTCGGCCGCGTTCTTGCAGTGGTTGTACACCAGAACGACCTCGTCGACGGAACCTTCCTCATACGCCTTGACGGCGTAATCGGCAATCTGGCTCGCCTCTTCAAACGTCGGATCGGCGGACAAGTCCTTGAAATCAAGAACCGGCGTCACGCCGCGGAACTTGAAGAAGCCACCGGCCTTCTTGCCGCAGGCGATAACGTCCACCTCGACACCCTGCGCCTTTTTCGCGCGAATCGTCTTTTCGACGGTGCGCAGGACGTTCGAGTTGAAGCCGCCTGCGAGGCCGCGGTCGGAGACCACGGCCACACACAGGATACGCTTCACGCTCTCACGCTTTTCCAGCAAGGGGTTCTCGCTGGCCTGCACGCGCGCCGCGACGCCTTGCAGCATCTCGGTCATGGAGTCGGCGTACGGGGCTGCGGTCTGAATGCGCTCGGTGGCGTATTTGACCTTGGCGCCTGCAACCATCTCCATGGTGCGCGTAATCTGCTTCGTCGAAGAAACCGACTTGATGCGCTTTTCAATGTCGTGCAGGTTAGGCATGTTGGGCCTTCCTTACGCCACGAATTGCGCCTTGAAAGCGTCGATGGCAGCGTTCAGCTTCTCTTCGCTCTCAGGGGTGAATTTCGCATCGTCGTGAATCTTCTTCAGCACGTCAGCGTGGCTTGCGCGCAGGAACTCGATGAGTTCGTCACGGAAGCGCACGACATCGGCGACCGGCACGTCGTCCAGGAAGCCCTTGCCGCCAGCATAGACAGCCACAGCCTCTTCCTCAAAGGAAAGCGGGTTGTAGCGGCCCTGCTTCAGCAGCTCGGTCATGCGGGCGCCGCGGTTCAACTGATCCTGGGTAGACTTGTCCAGGTCTGAGCCGAACTGGGTGAACGCCTTCAACTCGCGATAAGCCGCAAGGTCGAGGCGCAGAGTACCGGAAACCGATTTGACGGCCTTGGTCTGCGCAGAACCGCCAACGCGGGACACCGAAATGCCGACGTCGACAGCGGGGCGCTGACCCTGATAGAACAGGTCGGTCTGCAGGTAGATCTGACCGTCAGTAATAGAAATCACGTTGGTCGGGATGTATGCAGACACGTCGCCTGCCTGCGTCTCGATGATCGGCAGAGCCGTCATGGAACCGAGGCCGTACTCCTCGTTCATCTTCACAGCACGCTCGAGCAGGCGAGAATGCAGATAGAAGATGTCGCCGGGGTAAGCTTCGCGTCCCGGCGGGCGACGCAGGGTAAGCGACATCTGACGATAGGCCACAGCCTGTTTCGTCAGGTCGTCATACGTGATAAGCACGTGACGACCCGGATTCTCGGGACCAGCGGGCTTGCCGTCTTCGCCGTTGTAGACGAAGAACTCGCCCATTGCAGCACCGGCCATAGGAGCGATGTACTGCAACGGCGCCGAGTCGGCGGCGGTGGCGGCGACGATGATCGTCTTGTCCATAACGCCGTACTTCTCGAGCGTTTCCATGATGCCAGCAACCGTGGAGGCCTTCTGGCCGACAGCGACATAGATGCAGATCATGTCGTTGTTCTTCTGGTTGATGATGGCGTCGATCGCAATAGCGGTCTTGCCGGTCTGGCGGTCGCCAATGATGAGCTCGCGCTGGCCGCGGCCGATAGGAATCATCGAGTCAACTGCGATGATGCCGGTCTGCATGGGCTCATGCACAGGCTTGCGGCTGATAACGCCGGGAGCCTTGAACTCGACGGGGCGATAGCCCTCGGCCTGAATGGGGCCTTTGCCGTCGATAGGCATGCCAAGCGGGTTCACAACGCGGCCGAGCAGGCCCTTGCCCGAAGGCACTTCCATGATCTTGCCGGTGGTGCGAACCTGATCGTTCTCGCGGATTGCCGTGACATCGCCGAGGAGCACGGCGCCGACTTCCTCCTCTTCGAGGTTCTGAGCCAAACCGTACACGGTTTTGCCGCCCTCTCCGATGAACTCGAGAAGCTCGCCAGCCATGGCGCCCTTCAAGCCGTCGACGCGAGCAATACCGTCGCCAACCTGGACGACCGTACCGACCTCGCGTGCGTCCACGCTCGTGTCAAGAGACTCCAGCTGCTTGCGCAGCGCTTCGTCAATGGACTTCGCGGTGATTTCAGTCACTAGCATTCACCTCCATCGTTTTCTTCTTTCAGCACGGCGCGCGTGTGCTCCAATTCGGAAGCGACGCTCGCGTCGATGCGTTTACCATTAGTGCTCATGATGATGCCGCCCAGAATGGAAGGATCGATGTGCTCGCGCAGCACGACCTTCTTACCCAAATCGGCAGAGAGCTTCTCGGTGATGACCTGGCGCAGGTGATCGTCGAGTGCCACCACGGTGGTGACTTCGACAATCGCAACGCCGAGCTTTGCCTCGGCCGCGTCGCGGAATGCGTTCACGGTGCCGGAAAGCTTGTCGAGGTCGCCACGCTCAGCCATGACAGCGATAACGCTGACGGCCAAAGGATCGATACCATCGAACACGTTGACGGCCAACGTGTGTCGCTGCTCAGGGGAGTACGCCGGATTTCCAAGCGCCTCGCGCAGGTCCGCGTTGCCGCGGTAGGTGCGAAGCACGAAGTCCAGCTGCTCGCGAACCTCGAGCACGCGCTCTTCCCCGCCCTCGTTGAAGGCGGCGTCAAGAAGCATGCTGGAATAGGTCGCGACCTCTTCTTTTGCGAGCAGTCGATTATTTGGCATTGAAGCTACCTGCCTCTGCGACGTAGCGCTCGATCATCTTGCGATGCTCGTCATCGGAAAGGTCGTTGCCGATGAGCTTGGCCGCAACTTCAACCGAGAGGTCGGCGACAGAGCCCTGAAGGTCGGCGATGGCGGCCTTCTTCTCTGCCTCGATGGCCGCATGGGCCTTCTCGATCATGCCGGCGGCTTCAGCCTGCGCCTTGGCGGTGATGTCGGCCTTCACGTCCTCGCCGGCCTTCTTGGCGTCGGCGACGATCTTGGAAGCCTGGACCTTGGCCTCGGCGAGCTGCTGCTGATACTCAGCAAGCACGCGTTCGCTTTCCTGGCGAGCTTCTTCAGCATTCTTGAGATCGTCGCGAATGGTATTCGCGCGCTTCTCGAGCATCTTGTCGAAGACGGGCCAGCCGAACTTGGCCAGGACGATCCACAGAATAATGAAGGCGACGAGCATGGGGATGAATTCGCTCATCTCGGGGAGAATGGCTTCGATGCCACCGCCCTGGGAAGCGAATGCATACGACGGGCACGACAGAGCAACTGCGCCGGCGGTCATCGCCACGGCGCCGAGCTTGCCGGCTGCCTTGTTGAAATGCTTCAACTCGCTTGCCTCCTGTTCTTTCTTAGTAATCATGCAGTGAATCGAGCGTGATTAGCCGATGAAGAACAGAACCAAGCCGAGCAGAGCCAGTGCCTCAGACATAGCAGCGCCGATGAAGAAGTAGCCCATGAGCTGACCCTTCATCTCGGGCTGGCGGGCAGCAGCGGTGCAAAGGCCGTAGGTGGCGATGCCGATGCCGATGCCGGGGCCGATGGCGGCCAGGCCGTAGCCGACGACCTTCAGTGCGGCGAGCGCGAGCGTGATTTCCACAGTTTCCTCCTTTGTCGTGCCCCTCACATCTTGGTCGCGTCGGGGCAACATCCAATATTGCTCAGCTGAGGGGTGCAGCTGCAACACCATAGTTGTGCGTGTGCGCCACGCGCGGCGGACGGTTTAACGACGCGACGGTCGATGCCTTCGTTAGCTGGCGGCTAGTGCGCGTGCACCGCGGTGGACACGTACGAGGCCGACAGGATGGCGAAAACGAACGCCTGGATGAACGCAACCAAGCACTCGAGGGCATACATGACGCAAAGCAGGGCGAACCATGCGATAGAGGGCAGGCCGGCGATCAGGTCCATGGAACCAGAGAACAGCGCGGTCTGGATGAAGCAGGTGGTGGCAATGCCGAAGATGGCCAGCATCATGTGGCCGGCGAGCATGTTGCCGTAAAGTCGGACGGCCAGCGTGAGGACGCGGATGACCATCGAGAACAGTTCGAGGAACCAGATGACCGGCTTCATGGGACCAGGAACGCCTGCCGGGCAGAGGTTCTTGAAGTACTGCAGGAAACCGAACGTCTTCAAGCCATAGAAGTTGAAGTACACGAACGAGATGACAGCCAAAGCCCAGGTGCACGAAATGGCGCCCGTGGACGTCTTGAAGCCAGGAACCAGGCCCAAGATGTTGCAGACCAGGATGAAGAAGAACATCGTGGCCAAGAACGGCACATGCTTCTTGAAGCCTTCGCCGATGACGTCTTCGGCGATGGACTTGTTCACGAACTCGTAGCCGTACTCAACCATATTCGCGAACTTGCCGGTGGGAACCAGCTTGACTTTCTTCGCAGCGCCAAGCACCACGGCGAAGGTGATGGCCAGAGCGATGAACAGCCACACAATGTACTGCGTGACGCCCCAGGGGCCGATGTAGAAAACCACCTGAGGATCGAACTGGGCCGAGAGGCCTTGCGCTTCCTCGACGAAGTTTCCGAGAGCGGTTGCGAGACCGTCCATATGTATCCTTCCTTACCTTTTGAACACTTAAACGCGCTTGCGCTTGGCAAGAACGTTCTTGTACACGACGAACGCGATGGTGCAGCCCAGAAACACGACGCCTTCGGCGACGACGTAGCCAACCAGCCCGTCGCGCGCGAGCATCGCGCAGGCAATGAGCCCCGCGATCAATATGACCAGAGAGATTGCAACGCCGGCAAGGCCATACAGGCCAATGGTGAGCGCATGCATGGAAGTAGAACGACGCGATAGCCTCAAAGAAAGGAACAGTGGCAGAAATCCCAGGACCCCGGTCAGAATCCCCAAAACGATGAGCATATTGCGGTGTTCACTCCTCTACTCGAGCCTTCGTTTGCTACCTTCCCGGTGGCAAACAATCGCTACCTTAACAAAGAACTTCGCGCATATATGCATGAAGCGTTGAAAAGTTGAAAAAAACGCGTAAGCGGCACGTAACCTATCAACGAATCTGATGCATACGACTATTTTCTATTCAGAATATTCTACGCAGCGAATAAGAATGTCTGTTTCGCCGAGCATTTCCTCGGAAAGCTTGTCGGGATATGCGGTGGCGAAGACGATTTCTTTGATACCCGCGTTGATGAGCATCTTCGCGCATACCGAGCACGGCTCGGTGGTGATATAAATCGACGAGCCGTCGATATCGATGCCGTAGCGCGCCGCCTGGATGATGGCGTTTTGCTCGGCATGCAAGCCACGGCAAATTTCGTGGCGCTGACCGCTGGGCACGCCAAGCTGCTGGCGCAGGCACCCAGTTTCTTCACAATGCTGCAGCCCCGAGGGCACGCCGTTGTAGCCCGTAGCCAGAATGCGGCGGTCTTTCACGATGATGGCCCCCACCGCGCGGCGCAAGCAGGTCGAGCGCTTCGAGACCTCGAAGGCCAGCTTCAGAAAGTATTCGTCCCAACTGGGTCGTTGCGTATCGCGCATAAATAGTCTTTCCGTTTCGTCCGTTCGCATGCCTGCTCCCCATGTCCGCTTCGGGCGGGTCTTAACTGATCGGAATGGGAAGCCGGTACTCAAACTCCATATGGGACAGGGGACAATTCCCCTGTCCTACTCTAACCTATAACGAGGCTCATCCGCAAAAAAGGTCAGCGAGCGCGGGCCCGGTACGCCAGATTGCCCCGCCGTATGGCCAAGCGTACTTCGGTACGCGCCGCGCCATGCAGTAAGGGGCAAGATGGTGTGCTCGGCCCGCGCGCAACGTCGGCGGTTAGCGCCGTTCGACAGAACGGCGCAACCTAGCAGCCTAGATGGTGCCGAAGATGCGATCGCCGGCGTCGCCTAGGCCGGGAACGATATAAGCGGCATCGTTGAGGCACTCGTCCAGCGCGCAGGCCCAAATGTGCACGTCGGGCTCGGCGGCGTTCACGGCGGCCACACCTTCGGGAGCGGCAACCATAACCAGCAGACGGATGTCTTTCACGCCGGCCTCACGCAGGTATTTGATGGCGGCAAGCGCCGAGCCACCCGTGGCGAGCATCGGGTCGATTACGAGTGCCATGCGGTCTTCGATGCCTTGCGGCATCTTAGCGTAATAGGAACGCGGCTCATGGGTTTCCTCGTTGCGCTCCATGCCCAGCACGCCCACTGCAGCCGACGGCACCACCGAAAGAACGCCTTCCAACATGCCCATGCCCGCACGCAGAATGGGAACCACGGCAAGCGCGTCATCTTTCAGCTGCACGCCCGTGGTTTCGCAGATGGGCGTTTTCACCTTCACGTCAACCGTAGGCAAGTCGCGCGTGGCCTCGTAGGCTTCGAGCGCGGAAAGCTCGTGCACGAGCTTGCGGAAATGCGCGGGCGTGGTGGCTTCGTCGCGCAAGATGGACATCTTATGGCCGACCAACGGATGGTCGAGCACGGTAAGGCAGCTTTCGTCGAAGGTAACGTTGGGCATATCGGGTCCTTTCGATCTACATTGCGCCCTATTCTACTGCAACATAAGAAACGTCCCGCCAGCAATTAGCCAACGGGACGCTTGCGGAACAAAGATGAGCCAAAGACATCCCCTTGACCCGAAATGCACCAGAGACGCATTCGCACCAGAGTGGGACGGGGGACTGTCCCCCCGTCCCACTCCGCACCAAAAGTCAGCGAGCGACAATCTGGCGAGTGCAGTTCGGGCGCATGCAAGGCGACGCGC
>CALBLG010000167.1 GCA_937895975.1 uncultured Slackia sp. | reverse complement strand
CTTTTAAAACTGTTTTGGTTTTGCGTGCTCTTATTCAGATGAAGCCGTTGAATAGGTTTTTGCCTCCGCTGCTGATGCAGTGGGGGTTTTCTTGTTTCGGCGTTCGTTGCTTTCGCGATGCTGCGGTTCATGAGACAATACAAGCTTGCGATAACGCCGCCGGGCATGCCGGTTGGCGCCAACGATTGCGGAGGTAATCTTATGGCGAAAGAGAAAATCGTCGTCGAGGGCGGTACGAACCTCTCGGGCGAAGTGCATATTTCGGGTGCGAAGAATTCCGCCCTCAAGCTTATTGCTGCAGCTATTTTGGGCCAGGGCGAAAGCACCATTCACAATGTTCCGTTGATTTCCGACATTACAGTTATGTCTAAGGTGCTCGAAACGCTGGGCGCTCGCGTGGGACGTACCGACCATACGTTGAAGGTAGATACGGCGGGTGTCGACAAGTGGGAAACGCCGTACGAACTGGTGTCGAAGATGCGTGCGTCTATTTCGGTGCTGGGCCCGTTGGTGGCCCGCTTCGGCCAGGCGCGTGTCGCCATGCCGGGCGGTTGCAACCTCGGCGCCCGCAAAATCGACATGCATATGGTTGGCATGGAGGCTCTGGGCGTTCATTTCCACACCGACCACGGCTACATCGAGGCCAGCACGCCCGACGGGCTGCATGGCGCGTACATCGCGCTCGACTTCCCCAGCGTGGGCGCAACCGAGAACACCATGATGTGCGCGGTTACGGCCAAGGGTCAAACGGTTATCGAAAACGCGGCGCGCGAACCCGAGATTGAAGACCTTGCGAACATGCTGAATGCCATGGGCGCGCGCATCTCGGGCGCGGGTACGCCCGAGATCATCGTCGACGGTGTCGAGCTGTCCGACTTGCATCCGTGCGAGCACACGGTGGTGGGCGATCGCATCGAGGCGGGCACGTTCCTCGTGGGCGGCGCGCTTACGGGCGGCCCCGTTACGGTGCGCGGTATCGACCCGAGCTTTTTGCGCATGGCGCTTATGAAGCTCAATGCCATGGGTTGCTCGGTCGACCTCGGCGACGACTGGATTACCGTGTCGCGTACAGGCGACCTGCTGCCCACCGATATCCAAACGCTGCCGCACCCGGGATTTCCCACTGACTTGCAGGCGCAGTTCATGCTGCTCGCCGCGGTGGCGAACGGCAATTCCGTGATTACCGAGAACGTGTTCGAGAATCGTTTCATGTTTGCCGCTGAAATTGGCCGCATGGGTGCCGAGATCACCATTGAAGACCATCATGCGGTTATCGAAGGCGTGAAATCGCTGCAGGGCACCAGCGTGAAGGCCACCGACTTGCGCTGCGGCGCCGCTTTGGTGCTGGCAGGCGTGTTCGCCGAGGGCGAAACTGAAGTGCACAACATCTATCACATCGACCGCGGCTACGAAGACTACGTGGGCAAGCTGTCGGGCCTGGGCGCGAACGTGCGCCGCGTGGCCGACGTGGACGACATCGATTGGTAATGCGGGTGCCGCATGACGCGTAAACCATCCAGTTACAACTACAAGCGCCTGTCGAATCGCGTGCGCGAGTCCACCATCGAAACGCATGTCTCTGCGCCCCGGCCCTCGGTGGGGCACCGCAAGGGGTCGAACCAGCGGTATGCCCGCTCGGCCGTGCGCGGCGAGATTCACCAGGTGCTGCCGAATACGTCTACGCGCGAAGATCGTCTGGCGTATGAAATGCGCATGAATCGCCGCTCGTATATCGAGCGCAACGTGGCCGCCGGCCGCAGGCGCAAGATTGCGCTTGTTGTGGTGCTGGCCATTGCGGTTGTGGTGGTGGCGTGCGTCGTGGCGTCGTTCGTGTTCATCAATGGCATCAACTCGCGTCTTGTGCTGCAAGACTCGTCGCTTACGGCGGCCCTGGCGGCGGAATCGGGCGAAGGGTCGGCGTCGTACACGCTGCTCACAGCCGATTTTGACGATGGCGATGACGGCTCTACGCCCGATGCATTCATCGTGGTGCGCACCGACGCCGATGCGGGCAATGCCTATGCCGTTTCGATTCCGGCGAACACGCGCGTTTCCACGGCAAACGGCTCGCGGGCTATGCTCGGCGAGCTGCGCGCTTCGTCGGGCGATGCGGGCGTGGTAAGCGCTGTGAACGAGCTGCTGGGCATCAGCGTGTCGCACTACGCGACGCTCGATGCCGACGGCTTCGTGTCGCTCGTCGATGCATTGGGCGGTGTTGATGTGAGCCTTCCCGCCGAGATTTCCGATGCCGATGCGGGCGATATGACGCTGGCGGCCGGCGAGCAAACGCTTTCGGGGCAGGCGGCCTTGTTCGCGTGTCGCGCCGACGAATACGCCACCAATGCGGTGCAAATGCGCGGCCAGGTACAGGCGCTCGTCGCTGCGGGCCTTATGGAAAAGGCGCAATCGCTTGACGGCGGTTTGGGCTATTTCATGACCATGGACGGTTTGGCCAATTTGGTGCAAACCGATATGGATGTGAAGGAGGCTGGCAAATTCCTCGATGGCATTCGCTCTATATCGCCTGAAAATGTGCAGGTGGCAACGCTGCCCACGTATTCGTCCGAGTCTGGCGGGAAAGCCTACCAAGTGCCTGTGACCGACGAAGTGACGAAGATGATGGATCGCATTCGCGCGGGCGAAACGCCGCAGGAAGATGTGGCCGACGTGCTTGGCTCTATCGACGCCGGCAGCTATACGGTGTCGGTGTATAACGGCGGCGACGTGATTGGCGCCGCAACCGAGGCGGCCGATACGCTGAAGCAGGCCGGGTTCAATGTAACCGATACGGGCAATACGAGCATGCAGGTGTATGACGAAAC
>CALBLG010000166.1 GCA_937895975.1 uncultured Slackia sp. | reverse complement strand
CCGCCGAGCTTTCGTTCATGGCTTTTTTGGCCGCGTCGCAGGTCGAGGCTGAAACTCGGCAGGTTGCCCAAAGCGCGCTCGACTGGCAATGCCGTTTCCTTTCCGACCATCTGCTTGCATGGTCGTGCAAGGCCGCAAGCGCCCTTCTTCGCGCCGATGACGACTTCTATGCGCATGCCGCAGCGCTCGTCGCTGCTTGGTGCGAGGTCGACGCGGAACGCGTGGGTGCGTGCATGGGGCAGAATCGATAAGCGCCACGCCCTGTTCGGTTACCGATTCATGCATAAAAGCAAGAAATTCGGCAATTTTGTGAATAGGGGTTGCGCATGGCCTAGATGTCGCTTATTCTCACTGTCACACTCTGATGTGATGGAGTGCCGCGGGAAACCGCAACCATCGCCTGCAAGGATCGACCGAGGAAAGGAGCCGCGCGATGTTCAACTTTGCCAACGCTTCTCTCCGACGCCAGGGCCGACGAAACACGCTGCGACGAGCGCGTGTGTTGTCTGCTGTCCTCGCAAGGTAATTCCTTCATTTTGTCGCAAACCATATGGACGCATGACAACACCCGGCCCCTGCCGGGTTTTTTGTTGCCCGCAGTTGTCTTGTCGCAGCGAGCTGCCTCCGCCTTCGTGCAGCGGAAGCGCCTAGGGCCAACAGCGAAGGAACACCGCACGACGCTACAAGGTTGATCTGAAATGGCCGCCGCTTAGGCGGCGGAACGAGAAAGGCAAAACAATGGCTGAGAAAGAAAAGGTAGTCCTCGCGTATTCCGGCGGTTTGGACACGTCGTGCTGCTTGAAGTGGCTGCAGGTTGAGAAGAATCTCGACGTCATCGCCATCTGCGGCAACGTGGGCCAAGACGAGGCCGACCTCGAGTACATCAAGAACAAGGCCCTGGAGTGCGGCGCCATCGCGTCCGAGGCCATGGACATGCGCGAGGAATACGCCAACGAGTACCTCACCAAGGCGCTCGCCGCCAACGGTCTGTACGAGAACACCTACCCGCTGCTCTCTGCCCTTTCTCGCCCGCTGCTCTCCAAGCACATGGTTGAGGCCGCGCACAAATACGGCGCGAAATACATTGCCCACGGCTGCACCGGCAAGGGCAACGACCAGGTTCGTTTCGAGACCGCCATCAAGGCGCTCGACCCGAAGCTGGAAATTCTGGCTCCCGTGCGCGACTGGGAACTCCACACCCGTGAAGAGGAAATCGACTGGGCTGCCGAGCACGGCGTGCCGGTGAAGGCTTCCAAGGCTTCACCGTATTCCATC
>CALBLG010000165.1 GCA_937895975.1 uncultured Slackia sp. | reverse complement strand
CGCGGCGTTGAGTTGCCGAGTTCTGCGCAGGTGCTCGAAGAAGGCAAATCGCGCACGACGCGCGAGGGCAGCGACGTGGCGATTCTCGCCTTTGGGCGTATGGTGCAAGAAGCCGAAGGCGCCGCTGACATGCTCGCTGACGAAGGCGTTTCTGTGCGTGTGGTGGACATGCGCTGGATTAAGCCGTTCGACGAGGCCGTCGTGCGCAAAGCCGCCGAGGAATGCAAGCTGGTGCTTACCGCCGAAGAAGGCGTGGTTGAAGGCGGCATCGGCGAAGGCATTTTAGAGGCGTTGGCGGCGGACCCTCCCGCGAAGGTGCCGCCCGTGTTGACGCTGGGCATTCCCGACGAATTCATCGAGCAAGGAAAAGTTCCGCAGCTGCATCACGAGCTGGGAATCGACGCCGAAGGCATCGCCGCTCTCATACGCGCGAAGCTCGCGGAGCTCTAACGTGGCGAGCAAAGCCGGTTCGGCGAAGAAGCCGAAAAAGCTGAAAGTAAAGAAAACCCGTCTTGACGATTTGCTGGTCGAGCGCGGGTATTTCGCCGATAGGGAAGAGGCG
The DNA here is from genome assembly GCA_937895975.1 of uncultured Slackia sp. GTDB lineage: Bacteria > Actinomycetota > Coriobacteriia > Coriobacteriales > Eggerthellaceae > Slackia. The sequence continues at coordinate 20,850 of CALBLG010000165.1, read as the reverse complement.
TTGCGCGCAGTGCTTGCGCACGAGGTGCGCGCCAACGACGTGTACCCCATGAGCGCCGCCATCCAGGTGCCCATCGACGCGGACATCTTCGTGCGCAACCGCCGCGCGTTCGTTTCGCGTGGCGGCCACAAGCTGCACGGCGCGCTCGATGCGTTCGGCCAAGACGTGCGAGGCGCGCGCTGCATTGACATAGGCTCGTCGACGGGCGGTTTTTCCGATTGCCTGCTGCAAGCGGGTGCGGCCGAGGTTGCATGCGTCGACGTGAATTACGGCCAGCTCGCCTGGAAACTGCGCGAGGACGATCGCGTGCGCGTATTCGAGCGCACGAACATCAAAACCGCCGACCCGGCGGCGCTCGGCGCTCCGTTCGACATCGTGGTGGCTGATTTATCGTTCATCGGCCTTGCGGGGCTGGCTGGCGTGTTTGCGGGCTTATGCAAGCCGGGCACCGTATGTTTGCTGCTGGTGAAGCCTCAGTTCGAAAGCGCGCACGACGAAACCGATCACGGCATCGTGCGCGACGAGGCCGTGCGCCTGCGCGTGGTTGACGAGGTATCGGCCGCGTTCGCCGCCGTGGGCTTCGACATTCAGGGAGCGGTGGAAAGCCCTATCAAAGGCGCCGAGGGCAACGTGGAATACCTGGTAAAAGCCGTTTTCAAGGCTAATCGAAGTTAGCATGCTGTCTGGGCGTGGTGCCCGTTCTCTCGCGGCGCTGCTTTCTGTCCCAAATCTCGATTTGTGACTATGGTTTTCGCCCTCGCGCGCGCATATTTTCAGAATCCGAAAGATGCGACCTGGGGTTTTGCTGGGCTGTTTGCAGCCTGGTCCGAAAGAGCTGCATTTTTCCATGGTCACAAATCGGTATTTCGGACAGAATTCAATTCTGGAAGTGTATTCCTGCGGGATGGGGAACAACCCCCTCCTGTCTTGGTTGTCTGGTTCCACTTGAAGCCCGGTGGATGCCGAGTTTGCGAAGATCATAGGCAAAAACAAAAATGATACTAAAAAGATAGCATTTACTAGTGACATCGTGCGTTTCGGGGAGTAATATGCTACTTAAGCAGTAACAAATAAAAGGGGACAACAAAAGAAGGGGGCTGCCATGGATGCTTTGACCGATGTCGTGCTGCTTTCGCGCATCCAGTTCGCGCTGACGGTCGCGTACCACTTCATCTTCGTGCCGCTGTCGATTGGCTTGGGGCTTATCACGGCCATTTTTGCCACGAAATACTACCGAAGCCGCGATGAGAAAGATGGCAACGCCACGCGTTTCTGGGTGAAAATCTTCACTGCGACGTTCGCGATTGGCGTGGCGACCGGCATCACGATGGAATTTTCGTTCGGCACCAACTGGGCCGATTACTCGCGTTTCGTGGGCGATATCTTCGGCGCGCCGCTTGCCGCCGAGGCGCTGTTCGCGTTCTTCCTCGAATCGGTGTTTCTGGGCGTGCTGCTGTTCGGCCGCAATAAGGTGTCGCGCAAGTTCTACACGGTGTCGGCGTGGCTCGTGTGGCTGGGCTCGTGCCTCAGCGCGCTGTGGATTCTTATCGCGAACTCGTGGATGCAAACGCCCGCCGGCGCCGAGCTCGCCTCCGACGGCAGCAAGGCCGTGATCACCGACTTTTTGGCGGCAGCGTTCAACCCGTCTACGCTGCCACGCTACACGCATGTGATTGTGGCGCTTCTCATCATGGGCGCATTCGCCTCCATGTGCATAGGCGCGTGGTATTTGCTGAAGGACAAGCACACCGATTTCGCGATGAAAACGGTGCGTATCGGCGCTGTGGTGGGCATTGTGGCCTCGTGCGCGATGATCGTGACGGCGCACTCGTCGGCCGTCGAGGTTTCGCAGGAACAGCCTACGAAGCTGGCCATGATGGAGGGCATGTACGGTGACGAGGTTCCGCCGCTGTACGCATTCGGCTGGGTTGACGAGGAAAACCAGCAGGTCATAACCCCGTTCGCGATTCCCGGCGGCACGAGTTTCTTGGCCACGGGCACGTGGGACACTGAGTTTCAGGGCCTGAACTCGCTTTCGCAAAGCGAGAAATACTCCGACGTGAACGTCGAAGACATGCCGGTGAACATGGTGTTCCAGTCGTATCACCTGATGGTCGCCATGTATGGGCTCATCATGATAACGGCGATTCTGGCCATCGTGTTCAGCTTCCGCGGCGGCCGCATTCGCACAATGCGCTGGCTGCAGAAACTGCTGGTGATCTCGCCGCTGTTCCCGTTCATTGCCATTCAAGTCGGTTGGATTACCGCTGAAGTTGGCCGTCAGCCGTGGGTCGTTTACCCCGCGACGTCGAGCCCCGATGGCGTGAGCCTGCTTACGAGCAACGCGATTTCGCAGGCGGTTTCGGCGCCGGAGTTGCTGCTGACGCTGGCGCTGTTTCTGGTGGTGTACATCTTCCTGTTCGTTGGCTGGGCGCGCGTGATTTCCCACTTCATCAAGCGGGGCCCCGTGGCCGACGATGCGGCCGCGCCCGCCGAAGCCGTCGAGCCTGCTGGAAAGGGTGAGTAGCGATGAGCGTGCTTTCCGTATTGTGGTTCTTCCTGATTTTCGTTTTGATCGCCGGCTATTTCGTGCTCGACGGGTTCGACCTGGGAGCGGGCGTGCTGTATCGTGCTCTCGCGAAAACCGAGGGCGAGCGCGCGCTTGTGCGCCGCAGCATTGGCCCTGTGTGGGATGGTAACGAGGTGTGGCTGCTCACGGCGGGCGGTGCGCTGTTCGCGGCGTTTCCCGCAGCGTACGCCACCACGTTTTCGGGCTTCTACCTGGCTGTGATGCTGGTGCTGTTCGGGCTTATCGTTCGCGCGGTGTCGCTGGAGTTTCGCGCGCACGACCCGAAATGGGGACGCGTGTGGGACGCGTGTTTCACGATAGGGTCGTTCTTGCCGGCGCTGCTGCTGGGCGTGGCGCTTGCCAACGTGCTTGCGGGCATTCCCATGGCGGCCAACGGCGATTACTCCGGCGTGCCGCTGCTTGGGTTGCTGTCGCCGTTCACGTTGGTCGTGGGCTTGCTCGGCTTCGCGATGTGCCTTTCGGCCGGCGCTGCGTGGGTGGCCGCGAAGGTTGATAAGGCAAATCCTGTGCATGCGCGCGCCGAGAAGCTGCGCCGCGTGTGGCAGGTGGTGGCAATTGCGCTGTTCGTTATCGCAAGCGTACTGACGTTCGCGGTAGTGAAACCGCAGCTCGCGTCGGGCATGATTGTGCTGGGAGTTGTGTTCGCGCTTGCTTTCGTGGGCTGCATGGCTGCGTCGCTCGTGCTTGGCAAAAAGGGTGCCGACCTGCCGGCGTTCCTGCTGCAATCGGCTGCGGCGGTGTGCCTGGTGGCGCTTATGGCGGTGTCGCTGTTCCCGAGCTTGGTCGTGGCGACTCCGGGAAGCGCGGGCGCCTCGATTACGCTGATGAGCGCGGCGTCGTCCGATTTGTCGCTGGCGTGGATGACGGGCATTGCGTGCGTCGGCGTGCCGCTGGTGCTGGTGTACCACGTCATCGTGTACCGCACGTTCCGCGGCCGTCTCACCGAGAAGGATGTGGCGTAAATGGAAACGCGGCTGTATTTCAAATGGCTCGCGATTTTATGTGCGGGCATGGCGGCGTTCGGCGTGGGCGTGATGCTGGTTGGCTATAAAGCGCCCACGGTCGGCCTGGTAGCAACGGTGGTGTTGCTGCTCGCGGCGGCGACGCTGCTCGCACGCCGGGCGTGTAGGCAAAGTTCTGAAAATCGGCATTAATTCGAGTTTGTGGGGCGCGACCACGGCAAATGCTGCCCTGACTCGACCAAGAAATATGTCAAAAGGTTAAATTGTTACCAGTGATATTAGCGAATTACGGTACATAAATGGGGATGGTTTCGGTTGCGAAATAATCTTCTGGATTTTCGTGCCCCAGAAATAGGAAAAAATGCTAGAAATGGCATTTTAAGATGAACGGATAGCAGCCCACGATGCCATGCGCATCGTGGGCTGCTCCGTTTTGGACGGTAAGTGAGCGATCTTCGAGCTGCTTTACGCTTCGATTACCGTGATGGTGGAGCGAATCATGCCCATCCAGCACGTGTAGGTGTACGTACCTGCTTTGGTCGGTGTGAACTCGATGACGTTGTTGCCGGGAGCGAACGTGTGCTCCATGTCGAAATCGGGCAGTTCGACGGTGCGGTTGCAGCTGGTGATCGACGATTTCGTTGCGGAAACGGTCCATTTCACGGGCGTGCCAGCATATACGGTGATGGGCTGGTAGCCATTGGAGAGGGAAGTTTCCACGGTTTGCAAGCCGTCGTCCATAGTGGCCATGGCTCCGTTTGCGTTGCTGGAAGAACTTGAATTCGAAGAGGTGCCGTTGGTGGCGCTAGAGCCGCAGCACCCGCTTTGGGCTGTAGCGCCCGTACCGCCGCAGCAGCCTGAAGCGGTGGCCGAACCGCCAGACACACCGCAGCATTGCATGCCCGCAGTGGCTACTTTCGGCTCGGTGAGGCTTGCGAATGCTTGGGGGATATTGGGAACTTGGATTGCCGGCAGGCTCGTAAGCGCCCAACCGTACGAAACCATGAACAGCCCCATGATCATAACCACGCATGCGCCCGCCGTCATGGCCTTGTGTGCGAATTTTCGAGAAATGACGCCCGCGAGAGCACCGAGGCCCAGCATAAGCGGAACGGTTCCCAAGGCGAAGCACAGCATAGATGCGCCGCCAAGCAGGGCGCTGCCCGTTCCGAGTGCGTAAAGCTGCATGGCCTGCAGCGGTCCGCAAGGCATGAAGCCGGAGAGCAGGCCCACGACCAGCGGGCTTTTCGGGGAAGGGTGCTTGATGCCCGAGGTGCCTTCTGCTGCGTCGTCCTTTTTGCGCGAAGGAGCAATCGAACGCAGGGCTTCCGCAAAGCGTACCTTAATAACGCCGACGCCCGGCGCAACGCCCAACATGGAAAGCGCCATCACAAGCATGAAAACGCCCGCGGCAAGCTGGATGGCGCCGCGCGCGGCAAGCGACAGCGAAAGCGCGGAGCCCACGGCGCCCACCACGGCACCGATGGCGGTGTATGACGCAACGCGCCCAGCGTTGTAGAGCAGGGCTGGGCAAATGCTTGAAAGCGATATTTTGCGGCGCGGCGCTTTTTCGGGAGCGCTCTGGCTGTCGGCCGCTGCGGGAATGCATTGGCTTAGGTTGATGCCGCCGCACATCGCCACGCAGTGAAATGAGGTGAGCACGCCCACGATGAATAACATGCCGAAGCCCATACTCGAGCTAGCAAGTGGGAAATCGGCACCCGAGGCGTCGACGCCGAAGGCGCTCGCCACAAACCGCAGCGCAATCGCCACGAGCACGATAGCGGCAACCTGTGCGGCGGAAAGCCTGCGCTGTGGCGTCGATGCCACCTCGTAACCGGCATTTTGAACGGCGCGCACGAGGTCGCTGCGATCCGCCTGCGCGCCGTCGTAGTCGACGCGCGCCTCTTTCGAAAACAGGCTTACGCGCACCTTCGCCACTCCGGGCACGTTCGCAATCGCGCGTTCGACGCGCGCCGCGCAAGCCGAGCATGTCATGCCCGCAATATTCAGCGTGATTCGCTCCACGTTGAACCCCCTTGCCCCGTAGGGCCGTATAAACAACCAACTAAGTTACTAGGTGATTTAAGCGCAAGCATAATATCGTGGTGGGGGAAGTGCCGCCATGTTCGATGGAGCTAATTCATGGGTGGTATATGCGAATACGCTGACGAGCGCATGCGCAATGCTTCCGTTCTGCACCCATGATGAACGACTTATTTTTATAAACGAAGCGTGCATAATCCCTTATCGGAAAAGGGTTTACGAGGGGTATGAGCTTTTTTGGCGATAACTCGTACTTGTGGTTGTGTTTGCATGGCTGCCTTGTCATCCCGTGCATGCTCATCCAGGTGCGTTTTATGCAGTTGCGCCAGCAAAGCCTGGGTTCGTGGAATCCGGTGGGTGGCGCGGTGCTAGTGATTAAGAAAGCTGGTTTCGCCGGCTTTGCTGTTTTTCTTCTCATAACGAAATTGTTAACCCTTTTCGGATCGATTGTCGCTTTCTCGCTTTAATACGGTAAAGTGGCTGTATCTGAATTGTCGGGCGCGCGGGTTCGCTGTGCCCACTGCAAGGAAAGGGGAACATCGTGCGCACGATTGGCAAGCGCGAAGTCGAGGACATGGCGGTTGGCGCCGCGGTTCTCGCGTCGGGTGGCGGCGGCGACCCGTATATTGGCAAACTCATGGCTCTGCAGGCCATCGATGAATACGGCCCGTTCCAAATGATGTCGCTCGACGAACTGCCCGACGATGCGTTCGTGTGCGCGTCGCACATGCTGGGCGCGCCCACGGTGCTTGTAGAGAAGGTGCCCAACGGCATGGAGGGCGTGGGTGCGGTCGACGCGCTGGAAAAGCGCTTGGGCCGTAAGTTCGACGCCATCATGCCGCTCGAAGCTGGCGGGCTGAACTCGCTTCTGCCGTTCCAGGTGGCTGCGGCCAAAGGCGTGCCCATCGTCGACTGCGACGGCATGGGCCGCGCGTTTCCCGAATTGCGCCACGTGACGTGGACGCTGTTCGACATTCCGGCGTGCCCGGCCGTGGTGTGCGACGAGAAGGGCGATGTGGTTACGGTCGAGGCCGTCGATAATGCCTGGGCCGAGCGCCTGTCGCGCAATGCGGCCATCACCACGGGCGGCAGCGTGTTCATGGCCGACTACGCTATGACGGGCGCCCAGGCGAAGAAGGCTTCCATCCCCGGCACGTCGACGTATTGCGAGCAAATCGGCCGCGCGATTCGCGAGGCGCACGAGCAAAATGCCGACCCCCTGCCAATTATTCTCGACCTGCTGGGCGCGTTCGAACTGTTCCGTGGCAAGCTCGACGATGTCGCCCGCCGCACCGAGGGCGGATTCGTGCGCGGCTATGCGCATTTCGCGGGCATCGACGACTACGCGGGCCGCGAGTGCGAGCTGCGTTTCCAAAACGAGCACCTGCTTGCGAAATCGGGCGATACGGTGCTGTGTTCGGCGCCCGACCTTATCGCGGTGCTCGACATCGAAACGGCGCTGCCTATCACCACCGAAGGCATGAAATACGGCGCCCGCGGCGTGGTCATCGGCATTCCCGTGCACGAGCATTGGCGCAGCGAGCGAGGTTTGGAAATCGCCGGCCCGCGTTATTTCGGCTACGACATCGATTTCGTTCCCGTCGAGGAACGCGTCGCGAGAAGCGAGAATTAGCACTGGTTTATCTGGAAGAGTCAGCGGGCTTGTAGCGAGTCGAGTTTGCTTGAAGGTTCTTGCCAGCCGAGAGGAGCGGCCTTGCGCCGTGGCCGAGGGCGGCAAGGTTCTGAAAGCCGAATCGGCCGCCAGAAGTTCGCGTCGGCATAGATTGATGAAGGGACGGATGAGATGTCCAACAACAAAGACTGGCGAATTGGCATCGATGTCGGCGGCACGAATACCGATGCCGTGGTACTCGATGAAAAGCTGAATCTTGTTTCTGCGGTGAAAAGTCCCACGACCGAAGACGTGATGAGCGGCATTAAGAACGCGATGGAAGCGGTGCTTGCGGGCGAGGGCGTCGACCGCAGCCGCATCGGCTACGCGATGCTGGGCACCACGCACTGCACGAATGCGATCGTCGAGCGCAAGCGTCTCGACCGCGTCGCCGTGATTCGCATCGGCGCTCCCGCGACGCGCGCCATCAAGCCCATGATCGATTGGCCGGTCGATTTGCGCGCGGCCATCAACGACCAGTGGTTCCTCGTGGGCGGCGGCCACGAATTCGACGGTCGCGAAATCGCTCCGCTCGATGAAGACGAGCTGCGCCGCATCGCCCAGCAGGTGAAAGGCGAATGCGACAGCGTGGCCATCACCAGCGTGTTCTCGCCGGTCGACGCCAGCCACGAGCAGCGTGCGGCCGCCATCATGCGCGAGGCGCTCGGCGACGATTTCCCCATTTCCATTTCGAGCGAAATCGGTAGCGTGAGCCTGCTCGAGCGCGAAAACGCCACCATTTTGAACGCCGCGCTCGTCGATGTGGCGAAAACCACGTCAGAAAGCTTCATCGCGGCGCTGAACGGCGAAGGTATCACCGACGCCGAAGTGTATTTGTGCCAGAACGACGGCACGCTGATGAGCGCCGAATACGCCATGCGTTACCCGATTCTCACCATCGCGTGCGGCCCCACGAACTCTATCCGCGGCGCGTCGTTTTTGACGGGGCTGAAAGACGCCGTGGTCGTCGACGTGGGCGGCACCACTACCGACCTGGGCGTTTTGACGCACGGCTTCCCGCGCGAGAGCATGCTTGCCGTAGAAATCGGCGGCGTGCGCACGAACTTCCGCATGCCCGACATTATCTCGATTGGCCTGGGCGGCGGCTCCATCGTGCGCCAACATGAAGACGGCAGCGTGACCGTCGGCCCCGATTCGGTGGGCTATCGCGTGACGAAGGAAGCGCGCTGCTTCGGCGGCCAAACGCTTACCGCGACCGACATCGTGGTGGCGGCTGGCATGGCCGAAGGCGTGGGCGACCCTGCGCTTGTGGCCGGTTTGGATCCCGAACTGGTGAGCAAAGCCCAGGCTGTGATGACCGAAATGGTCGAGAACTGCGTTGACCGCATGAAGACCAGCGCAGGCGACATCGATGTCATCCTGGTCGGCGGCGGTTCCATTCTGGTGCCGAGCGAGCTCGAAGGCGTGGCCCACGTGTACAAGCCGAACAATTTCGGTGAGGCGAACGCGGTCGGCAGCGCTATTTCGCAGGTGTCAGGCCAAATCGAGCGCGTGTTCTCGCTCGACAAGCTCGGCCGCGCCGAAACGCTCGAGGTGGCGAAGGGCTTGGCCACCGAAGAGGCCATCAAGGCGGGCGCCGACCCCGATTCCATCGAAATCGTCGAGGTGGAAGACGTGCCGCTGGCCTACCTGCCCGGCAACGCCACGCGCGTGCGCGTGAAGGCCGTCGGCGATTTGAAAATCTAGCAGCTTTCGCCGTTTCCGCCGCGGTCGCACGCTTCGTCTACGACCACGGCGGGCTACCGCTTCGCCTTCGGCTTCGCTATGCGCGAATGCCGGCTCGCTTCGCGAGCTTGGCGCGGCCGCTCGGCCGCCTAGTAAGGTATTCAACATGCCATTTAGGCATGTTGAAGGCGGCGCTTAACTTTTAAATGAAAATCTAGTTTGAGCGCCGACGGTCTAAGACAAAGCGCGCGACCGCGGCGGAAACTTCGTTATACGGCCCAGGCAATATGCCGGGGTCGCTTTTCTCTGAGCGGATACTTTAGCGCTATAGTGCGCGCTAGTGAAAGGAACGCCCCATGCGTTATTTGGGCGAACAGGAAGTTGAAGATATCGCGATGGGCGCAGCCGTCATGGCTTCGGGCGGCGGCGGGAACCCGTACGTGGGAATCCTCATCGCGAAGCAGTGCGTGGCCGAAAACGGCCCCATTCCGCTTTTGACGCTTGACGAGCTGCCCGACGACGCGCGCGTCGCGGTGTCGATGGGGCTTGGCGCGCCCACGGTGCTGGTGGAAAAGGTGCCCGCTGGCCCCGAGCCGGTGTATGCGCTCGAAGCGCTCGAGCGCGAGGTGGGCCACGCGTTCGACGCACTCATCCCATCTGAGGCCGGCGGTTGGAATTCGCTGCATCCTATGCTTCCCGCGGCGCAGCGCCACATTCCCCTGCTCGATGCCGACGGCATGGGGCGCGCATTCCCCGAGCTGCAAATGGTCACGTGGTCGATGTACGGCCAGCCGGCAAGCCCCATCGGCGTGGCCGACGAGCGTGGCAACACGATGCTCGTGCATGCGGCTACCAACAAGTGCGGCGAAGATTTGTGCCGCGGCGCGACGGTAGAAATGGGCGGGAACATCTCGCTCGCGTGCTATGGCATGACGGGTGCGCAGGCCAAGGCGCACAGCGTCGCCGGCACGTATACGCTGTGTGAAAACGTGGGGCGTCTGCTGCGCCGCGCACGCGACGAACACTCCAACGACATCACCGAGCTGCGCGAAACGCTCGGCGCGGTGGAGCTGTTCCGCGGCAAGGTCGAAGACGTCGAGCGCCGCACCATCGGCGGCTTCGCGCGCGGGCTGGTGCACCTGGAAGGCATGGATACCTACAAGGGCGGCGTGCTCGACGTGCGGTTCCAGAACGAATTCCTCATTGCCGAGCGCGATGGGGAAGTGGTGTGCACGGCGCCCGACCTCATTGCCATGTTCGACACGGAAACGCTGACGCCCATCACGGGCGAGGCTCTGAAATACGGGTGCCGTGCCATCGTGCTGGGCATTCCCTGCGCGCCGCAATGGCGCACGCCCGAGGGCTTGGCCACGGTGGGCCCGGCGGTGTTCGGCTACGACGACGTGGAATTCGTGCCCGTCGAGGTGCGGGCTTGCTCGTAGACTGTCGATATGCGTAAGCAAAGCGCTCCGCGCCTATGGTGCGGGGTGCTTCGCTTACGCGGAACCTCGCGATGGCAGAAAATGCAACCATTCAGTCATATTGCGGCGCGGGAATGCTTTGTGTGGCAGAAAATGCCGCGATTCAGTCCTTGATCGCCCTCGACTAAAGTATTCAAAAAATGCGACCCGGGGAAACGCTGTCAAATGGGTCGTTTGCAGCACGGCTTTCATTGAAATCGGGTCGCAAAAAGACTTACTCGTCGCGTTTTCGGCCACGCAGCCGCCGCCCGTTTGCGCTTGCGCTCCCGGCGTTAACCGCCTTGAAACACGAATTACACCTCGCTGTAACATGCGCGTCATATTCGCGAAACGCACCCCCCATATCCTAAAAACACTACATTCGCTACCCAGCCCATGCGGTCGGCGCATCGCCACGCGCTCGCCGCGACGAGGCCGCCACGCCTCGAATTGCCCGGGCTGGGCCAATGGGGGAAACGAGGTGCAGTATGCACTATGCTGAAACGCCGCAACAGGCGGCAGCCCGCGCACGCGCGCTTGACAGCCGCGGTTTGCGCGAGGGCGACGTGCGCATTCCCGCCGGGTGCGCCATCGCCGGCATCATGGACAAGTCGGGCACGCGCCACGACGGCTGCGATATTCTGAAGGCCATCGCGCTGATGCACGACCGCTCGAACGGCTTGGGCGGTGGGTTTGCCGCATACGGCATTTATCCGGAATACGCTGACCTCTACGCGTTCCATGTGCTTTACGAAAGCCACGAGGCGCGCATGAACACGGAAGCCTACCTCAACGAGCACTTCCTGTCCGAAAAGCAAGAGCGCATTCCCACCTCGGCGGTGAAGGCCATCAAGAACCCGCCCGACACCTGGCGCTATTTCCTTACGCCGCACCCGACGCATCACGAAGTCGAGCTGGGCGAATTCGACGAACAGGAATACGTCATGCAATGCGTGTTCTACATCAACGCGCACATCGATGGCGCGTTCGTCGCAAGCTCGGGCAAGAATATGGGCGCGTTCAAAGGCGTGGGCTACCCCGAGGAAATCGGCGAGTACTATCGCATCGACGACTACAAGGCATGGCTGTGGACCGCGCACGGGCGCTTCCCCACCAACACGCCGGGCTGGTGGGGCGGCGCGCACCCGTTCACGTTGCTGAACTGGTCTATCGTCCATAATGGTGAAATCTCCAGCTACGACACCAACCGCCGCTACGTCGAACAGTTCGGCTACGATTGCGCCCTACAGACCGATACCGAGGTCATCACCTACCTGTTTGACCTGTTGGTTCGCCGCCATGGCTTCTCGCAGGAAATGGCGGCGCATATCATGGCCGCCCCGTCGTGGGATGCCATCGACCGCATGCCGCCCGAGCAGGCCGAATTTGAAACGGCCCTGCGCTGCGTGTATTCCGACGCGCTGGTGAACGGCCCGTTCTCGGTAATCCTTGGTTCGGAAGAGGGCCTGCTGGCGCTGAACGACCGCTTGAAGCTGCGCGCGCTGATGGTGGGTGAGAAGGGCTCGATGGTCTACCTCGCCAGCGAGCAGGCGTCCATCGAATTGGTATGCCCCGATGTCGAAAATGTGCGCTCCATCGAGGGCGGCGTGCCGTTCGTCGTGCAGCTCGATGAAGTGGCCCGCGCGAAGAAAAACGCCGCTGCCGAAAACGAGCCCGATATTCACCAGCAAACGCGCATTACCCGAAAGGAGGCCTAAGCCATGCTCGATATGACGTATCCGCGCTACAAGGTGCTGCGCGACGCAGACCAGTGCATCAAGTGCGGCGTGTGCGCCCGCCAGTGCGCCAACGAGGTTCATACGGTCGATGACGACTTGGGCCGTGTGGTGGCCGACCATAAGAAGTGCGTGAATTGCCAGCGCTGCGTGGTGATGTGTCCCACGAACGCGCTTTCCATCACCGATTGGCCCCAGGTGGGCAACGGCTCCAACAACTGGAACCTTGCCGCCATGCAAGACATCGCCAAGCAGGCGCAAACCGGCGCCGTGCTGCTTTCTTCTATGGGCAACCCCCAGCATTATCCGATTTACTGGGACCATCTGCTGCTGAACGCCAGCCAGGTGACTAACCCCTCCATCGACCCGCTGCGCGAGCCCATGGAGACGCGCGTGTTTCTGGGCAGCCGCCCCACGGCGCTGCGCATCAACGAGCGCGAGCGCAAGGTGGTTTCCCCCATGCCGCCGCGCATCAAGCTCGATGTGCCCATCATGTTTTCGGCCATGAGCTTCGGCTCCATCTCGCTGAATGCGCAAAAGTCGTTGGCCATGGCGGCCGAAGAGCTGGGAACCTACTTCAATTGCGGCGAGGGTGGCCTGCATAAAGATCTCGAGCAATACGGCGACCACGCCATCGTGCAGGTAGCCTCGGGCCGCTTCGGCGTGGACATGCACTACCTCGAAACCGCGGCCATGATCGAAATCAAAATCGGGCAGGGCGCAAAGCCTGGCATCGGCGGGCACCTTCCCGGCGAGAAAATCAACGACGAGGTTTCCCGCACGCGCATGATTCCGAAGGGCACTGATGCCATTAGCCCCGCGCCGCACCACGACATCTATTCCATTGAAGATTTGCGCCAGCTCATTTTCAGTCTGAAAGAAGCCACGCGCTACACCAAACCCATTTCGGTGAAAGTGGCCGCTGTGCACAACGTGGCCGCCATTGCCAGCGGCATGGCGCGCGCCGGTGCCGACGTGATTGTGGTCGACGGCTTCCGCGGCGGCACGGGCGCGGCCCCGGCCCGCACGCGCGACAACGTGGGCATTCCCATCGAGTTGGCCCTGGCTAGCGTCGACCAACGTTTGCGCGACGAGGGCATTCGCAGCCGAGTGAGCCTGGTTGCTGCCGGATCCATCCGCAACTCGGCCGACATTGTGCGCGCTGTAGCCTTGGGCGCCGACGCCGTGTACTGTGCGAGCTCGGCACTTATCGCCATGGGGTGCCACCAGTGCCAGGCGTGCGCGGGCGGCAAATGCAACTGGGGCATCGCTACTCAGCGCCCCGAGCTCACGAAGCGTTTGAACCCTGAAATCGCTGCCCAACGCGTGGTGAATTTGGTGCGCGCGTGGAACCACGAGGTGCAGGAGCTCATGGGCGGCATGGGCATCAACGCCATCGACAGCCTGCGCGGCAACCGCCTCATGCTTCGCGGTGTGGGCTTGAACGAGAAAGAACTCGAGATTCTGGGCGTTAAATACGCGGGGGAGCAGTGATCGATATGAAGAGAATTTACGCGATTCCCGAATGGTGCGTGAACTGCCGCCGCTGCGAGGTTGCGTGCAAGGCGCAGCATTCTCCCTGGCCCGGCAATATCGTGAAGGCGTTCAAGCTCGCTGGCGACGATATCCACAACCGCGTGCGCGTCGAGGGCGACAACTTTGTGAGCTTCGCGGCGAACTGCCGTCATTGCGCGAAGCCGAAGTGCGTCGAGGGGTGCATTTCTGGTGCCATGCAGCGCGACCCGAAAACCGGCGTGGTTACCAGCGACCCCACGCGTTGCGTAGGCTGCCGTACGTGCGTCAGCATGTGCCCGTTCGGCGCGATCACCGTGGTGCCGGCGCCTTCGGGCGTGAAGCCCATCGCTTTGAAGTGCGATTTGTGCGGCGACGGCGCGGGCACGCCGGGCGAGCCCAGCTGCGTGGCCGCGTGTCCGAACCGAGCGCTCATCTATGTCGAAAGCGAGGCGAGGTAAATGGCGCACCATACCTGCGATTTCCTGATTATTGGCAACTCCGCCGCGGGCGTGACGGCCGCCGAGTTCCTGTCGGCCGCGGCGCCTGGCAAGAGCATCGTCATGGTGTCCAACGAGCCGTACCATTGCTATGGGCGCCCGCTCATCTCGTATTTGCTCGAAGGCAAAACCGACCGCGAGCATCTTAATTACAAGCCGGCCGACTTCTACGAGAAGCGAGGCATTCAAACCATGTTCGGCCCCGAGTTCGAGGCCGTTGAGCTCGACCCCGCTGCCCACCAGGTAAAACTTGCCGGCGGGGAAGAGGTCGCTTACGGCAAGTGCCTGCTGGCAACGGGCTCGGTTCCCTTCGTGCCGCCGATTGACGGCATGGAAGGCCGCACTAACGTGCACACGTTCATTACGCTCGACGACGCGCTTGACGCGTGGGGCGATGCGCGCGAGGCTACCGAGCGCGCGCATGCCGAGGGCCGCGAGAGCCGCGTGGTGGTGATTGGCGGCGGCCTTATCGGCATGAAGGCGGCCGAAGCGCTGTCGCATTACGTCGACCGCATCGACGTATTCGATCGCAGCCCGCGCATTCTGCCTGCCGTGCTCGACGAAGACGGCGCCGCCGTGGTGGCGCGCTTGATGGAGCCTCATGGCATTTATTGCCATGCAGGCATGTCGATTGACGAAATGCTTGGCGACGGCGATCGCGTAACGCATGTGCGCCGTACCGATGGCGCCGACGAAGCGTGCGACATGGTTGTCGTGGCCGTTGGCGTGCGTCCTGCAAGCAAGCTCGCCGTCGAGGCCGGCGCCGAGCAGGGCCGCGGCCTTGTGTGTGGCCCCGATTTGCAAACCAGCCTGCTCGACGTGTATGCCGCGGGCGATGTGACGCAGGTTACCGACATGCTCGACGGCAGCCAGCGCCCGCTGGCCTTGTGGCCGAACGCCGTGCGCCAAGGCCGTATTGCCGCGACGCACATGGCCGGCTTGCCCGGTGCGCTTCCCGACGAGGGCAGCTTTGCTGTGAACGCGGTCGATTTCTTCGACGTGACGCTGCTCACTTCGGGAATTATTAACCCCCCTGCTGACGGCGGCTTCGACGTGCGCGTGGAGGTCGAGGGCGACGAGTACGTGAAGTTCGTCACGCGCGGCGACCGCCTTATGGGCTATGTTCTGCTGAACCGTCCCGACCATGCGGGCATGTATACCGCGATGATCGAGCGCGGCGTGCCCGTGTCCTCGATGGCGACCGACGTGTTCGACCGCGCGCCGCTGAACATCGATTTCCCCCAAGGTGCTGCGCGCATGCATCGCGGCTATCCCTCATCGAAGCTTGATGAGCACGGCTGGCCCAAGGCAGAAGGCGAGGAATGCCATGACTGAATTCGAAAACCTTCCCACCGACGAACCCATCGTCGATAAGCGGGACGATCGCACGGTTGTCACGCTTGGCACGGTGCATTTCACCGAGGGCAATGCGGCCGTTCGCGCCGCGCTTGAAACGTCCGACGTGGTCGAATTGCGCGAGACGTTCGCCCAGCGCTACCTGGGTTGCGGCATGCCGGCGGGTAAGCGCCTGGAAATTCACGGCGTGCCCGGCAACGACATGGCGTGCTACATGGACGGCGGCGAAATCGAGGTGTTCGGCAACGCGCAAGACCAGGTAGCCAACACCATGAACGATGGCGACATCGTGATTCACGGACGCGTGGGCGATGCCGCGGGCTACGGCATGCGCGGCGGGCGCATCCTCGTGCGTGACGGTTGCGGCTGGCGTGTGGGCATTCACATGAAGGAATACGGCGAGAAGGCCCCGGCCATCGTGATTGGCGGCGACGCGGGCAGTTTCTTGGGCGAATACATGGCCGGCGGCGTGATTGTGCTGCTCGGCAAGCCGGGCCCGTATTTGGCGACCGGCATGCACGGCGGCGTGATTTACCTGAAGCATGTGCTTGACGATCGCGATATTCCCGCAGGCTTGGTGCAAGAGCCGGTCGACGAGCGCGATTGCAAGGTGCTTGCTCGTTTGCTTGGCGAATACAACGAGAAATTCGCCGCCGAGCTTGACGAGCCGGCCGACATCACCGGCGCGGGCTTTTACCGCCTGCGGCCCGCGAACAGCCGTCCGTACGCGTCGATGTACGCGAACTAGGGAAGCGCTGATCAAGGCCGTCTTGCCCCGCGCGTCTGCGGCGAGCGCGTGGGAGGCGGAAGCCGAACGCGCCTACTGACGTGGCCAAGCGAGGCTTGAGCCTTTCACGTGCCGCCGCCGAGCGCAGGGGTGGCGAAATTAATAAGTGTTTCCCTAGCAGCAACAACCATCCTATCGGCCCGCGACAACGTGGCGACGCGCGGCCGTTTCGGGCCGGCGGGCGCAAAGCCCCCCGGCCCTTTCTCGTTTCGGTAATCTGTGGCTCAAAGGGCTGTCCCCTAAACCAGCTAGGCCGCGCTCCGAACGCGTTAAATCCATCTCAAGGGGACGCCCCTTGCCCGCTCGCCGGCGTCCTGCGCATGAAATCTTGCGGGATTCGCAAGAAATTGAGGGCTGTGGACGATTTCCCTTCGCTGGTATTTTCTCTCCTCAATCTGAATGATTTTCTGCAGGCTTGTGACCTGGGGATATGTATTCAGGGTTTTAGATGACGGTGCGATGCGGCTGGTTTGGCCGGTAATTCGGTGTCGGAAATCGTCCACAGGTCCAATTTTCTTGCATTTCGCAGGGCGAATTGCGTTTTGTGCAATTTGCCTGTTTCTGGCGTGCCTCGCTAGCTCGCATGTTTCGTGAAGGTGGCGCGAAATTCGCGAATTGGCAACAATTCGGCGCGATACTCAAGCATCGCGCGCGAAAAAGCGCGCAGTACTACCCCGAGGAGTTTTTCATGCCGAAGGCATCTACGAGTAATGAACCCAATACGCCCGCCAATGTGGGTGAACCGACTAAAGTTGCCGGTTCCGCGAAGCCAGCCGAGCCAGCCAAGCCCGCGAAGCCAGCCGAGCCCGCCAAGCCCGCCAAGCCCACCAAGCCTGCCGAGCGCATCTTCACGCCGCGCTTCGTCGCGGGCTTCGCGGTGAATTTCATCCTCTATATGCAGTATTACGCGCTCATGGTCGCCATGGCGGGGTATTCGGCCATGCAGTTTGCGGCCGGCGCGACCGAGGGCGGCTTCACGGCGAGCGTCTTCATCCTGGGCGCGTTGTGCGCGCGCCTGTTCTTCGCGGGCGCCATCGACAAAATAGGCCGCGGGAAGGTGCTTATCGCGTGCATGACGGGCGAGGTCGCCTGCACGTTGCTGTATTTGGCGTTCGAGCACGTGCCGGCCATCGGCGTGTTCATCGCGCTGCGCTTCTTGCATGGGGCGTTTTACGGCCTGTCGCAAACCACGGTGACGTCCATCGTCAGCGAGTCGATCCCGTTTTCGCGCAAGGGCGAGGGCGTGGGCTATTACATGCTGTCGGTCACGCTGGGCGCGGCGCTGGGCCCCTTGCTGGGTTCGGCGTTTTCGAACGCGGGCGACTTCGACGCGCTGTTCTTTGCGTGCATCGGCATGATTGCCGTGGGCTATTTCGCGGCGTTGATGGTGGTGACGCCGGGTCGCGTAAAGCGCAAGACGGGGAAGGCCCTCGTGAGCGCAGGCGTCACGCAGTCTGCGTTTGCCCAAAAGGAAAGCATACAGGCAGGCGACGTTCGTGCCGGTTCGGTGGCCGGACAATCCAAAGCACATGGCGCCCAGGTTGCCTCGATTGACAAGACGAGCGGCAAGTCCGCTGCGGTATCGGCCGCCGAAAGCCCCCGTTCCGCTTCCAGGAAGCGCAAAATCAGCCTGTCGAATTTCATAGAGGTAAGCGCGCTTCCCGTGTCGGTCGCCATCACCGTGGGGTATCTGGCCTACGGCGCGCTGATTACCTACATCAATCCCTACGCCGTCGAGGTGGGGCTCACCGATGCGGCCGGTTTCTTTTTCGTGGCGTATTCCATCGCCATGTTCGTCACGCGTCCGTTCACGGGTCGTTGGTTCGATTCGGCGGGCGACAAGGGCATCATGACGTTGGGGTATGCGTGTTTGGCGGCGAGCATGCTCATCATGGGGTTCGCGCAGAACGGCGCCATGCTGCTGGCTGCTGCGGCGCTCGCGGGCGTCGGCGTGGGTTCGGTACAGCCGAATGGCCTGGTGCTGGCCATGCGCGGTTGCGCCGACGACCGGCTGACGGCTGCGAACTCCACGTATTTCGTGCTGCTTGACGTGGCCATCGGCCTGTGCCCCATCTTGCTGGGCTGGATTGCGCCTGCGTTCGGCTATCGCACGCTGTTCTTAGTTATGGTGCCTGTGGTGGCGGCAAGCTATGTCATCTACATGGCGTTTCGCCGTGCGGGCCTTATCGTGGCGAAGGGGAAGTAGACAAAGTCCGGGTTGGCGTGCCGCATTCCGGGTCGACAATCGGCCGCAGCGAACCTGTTAAATACTCAGGGCGTTAACGGGTTCACGAGCGCGCGGGAGGGCCAAGCGAGTATTTGGGGCCGCTTGCGATTGGCGGACCCTCCTTCCCAAACCTTGTGAATTTCTCTTGCATGTGCATTGCGAAGTCGTATAATGCCATGGTTTCTATATTTCACATGTCCGAGCGACCTGGCGTCGCGAGTGGCCACCGGAAAAGGCTGCGACGCTAAGGGATGACCTCGGGCAGACGCTTAACGAATGGAGAATGACATGGCGAAAATCAGCGTCAAGTCCCTGCTGGAAGCAGGCGCTCACTTCGGTCACCAGACCCGTCGTTGGAACCCCAAGATGAAGCCGTACATCTTCGGCAACCGTGGTGACATCTACATCCTCGACCTGAAGCAGACCCTCGTTGGCCTGGACCAGGCTTACACCTTCGTCGAGAACACCGCTGCCAAGGGCGGCACGGTTCTGTTCGTCGGCACCAAGAAGCAGGCTCAGGAAGCCATCGCCGCTCAGGCCGACCGCTGCGGCATGCCTTACGTCAACGCCCGCTGGCTCGGCGGCATGCTGACCAACTTCGTGACCATCCGCTCTCGCGTTCAGCGCATGGAAGAGCTCGAGGCCATGGAGTCTGACGGTCGCATGGAGGTTCTGCCCAAGAAGGAGCAGATCCTGCTGAAGAAGGAACTCGCCAAGCTGCAGACCAACCTCAACGGCATCCGCAACATGAAGAAGCTCCCCGACGCCATCTTCGTTGTCGACACCAACCGCGAGCAGCTCGCCATCCACGAGGCCAAGCGTCTGGGCATCCCCGTTGTGGGCACCCTGGACACCAACTGCGACCCCGACGACGTCGAGTTCGGCATTCCCGCCAACGACGACGCCATCCGCTCGGTGAACCTGCTGTGCACCTTCGTGGCCGACGCCGTGATCGCCGCTACCGGCGCTCCCGTCATCGAAGAGCAGATGGCCGCCGAGGCCGAGGCTGCTGAAGCCGCCGCCACCGAGGCTGCTGCCGAGTAACGTTTCTACCGATAGTCGAAAGCCCAGTGCTTTCTACCCACAGTAGAGGTCGGGCCCTGTTTCGCGAATCGAAGCGGGGCCCGTTTTTCCTAAAGACAAACTTGAGAAAGGAACCGCAAAGATGGCCAACATCACCGCTTCCATGGTCAAGGAACTGCGCGAAATGACCGGCGCAGGCATGATGGAGTGCAAGAAGGCCCTCACCGAGGCTAACGGCGATATGGACGGCGCCGTCGACGTGCTGCGCACCCGTGGCCTGGCTGCCGTTGCCAAGAAGGCCGGCCGCGCCACCAACGAGGGCACCGTCATGGCTCTCGTGTCCGAGGACGCCAAGACCGGCGCCCTGGTCGAGCTGAACTGCGAGACCGACTTCGTGGGCATGAACGAGAAGTTCAAGGCCTACGCCGAGAAAATCGCCCGCGCCGCCATTGCCAACAAGCCTGCCGACCTGGACGCCCTGAAGGCTTCTGAAATCGACGGCGAGACCGTTGACGCCATCGTGGCCGACTGCATCCATGTGATGGGCGAGAACACCCAGCTGCCTCGCTTCGCCGTTGTCGAAGCCGATGCTGTGTGCTCTTACATCCACATGGGCGGCAAGATTGGCGTTCTGGTTTCCTTCGCCACCGAAGGCGTCGACACCGCTTCCGCCGAGTTCGCTCAGTGCGGCCGCGACGTTGCCATGCAGGTTGCCGCCGTCGACCCCATCGCGACCTCTCGCGAAGATGTCGATCCGGCCGTCGTCGAGCACGAGAAGGGCATCTACAAGGCTCAGGCCGCTGAGTCTGGCAAGCCCGAAGCCATCCAGGAGAAAATGGCTACCGGCCGCCTGGAGAAGTTCTACAAGGAGCAGTGCCTGGTCGAGCAGGTGTTCGTCAAGAACTCCGACCAGACTGTGCGCGAGTACGTCGACTCTGTTGCCAAACAGCTCGGCGGCTCCATCAAGGTGACCGGCTTCAAGCGCTTCGCGCTGGGCCAGTCCGCCGAATAGGTTGACTCAATGAAAAAAGCCGGCTTTGGCCGGCTTTTTTCATTTCGTGGCCGACGCTGCGCAGGCCTCTGGCGGGCATCTTGCCCCTGCAAGCCTTGCGCATGGCCACAAGGCCAATGCGCTTGGCTTTCGGGGCAATCTGCTCCGCCAGAGGCCATGCTCGCTGACTTTTGGTTCGGTTCGATGTCTTCTGCTGTTTTAAAAGTTGATTCATGCAATTTTTTGACTTTTAAAACTGTTTTGGTTTTGCGTGCTCTTATTCAGATGAAGCCGTTGAATAG
>CALBLG010000164.1 GCA_937895975.1 uncultured Slackia sp. | reverse complement strand
GAGCGTCTGCCTCCGGAGCAGAAAGCCGTAGGTTCGAATCCTATCTGGGGCACCACATCGATTTTGCTCGAACCTGCCCGAAAGGCGGGTTTTTCTCGACTTCCTTCGCGTAAAATTCCCAATAGCGACAATTTTGGCCATTAAGGCCAACTCCTCTGGTCAAAAACCTCGCCATTGAGAAAAAACGAGAAGCTTCAACGCTACTATAAAAAGTTTCCTTAAGCTATTTACTGCGCATTTCGCAACGAAGCACATTGGATGCAGCCTTCAGAGCTTGCAGCTTTCGCAACGACGACGAATTTGGCCATCTTGAAAAGAGTTCATGGTCAAAAAACGATCTATTGAGAACTGCAAGCACGAAAAAAGCTCGCCCCAAAGGACGAGCTTGAATTACTGGAGCGGGTGACGGGAATCGAACCCGCGTTAGAAGCTTGGAAGGCTTCAGTTCTACCATTGAACCACACCCGCACGTGGTCGGGACGACAGGATTCGAACCTGCGACATCCTGCTCCCAAAGCAGGCGCGCTACCAAACTGCGCCACGTCCCGTCGCCGAACAGCTTGCCTATTATAACAAAGCGGGCCGCACATGCAAGAAATTCCTACAAGTGGCGCCGCGCGATAGCTCGCGCCATGCTCAGCAAGCAGAAAATCGCACCTGCGCGAGGTCCGCTATTTCACCACAAGCACGGGCACCTTGGTGGCGCCGAGCAGCTTATGGCTCACGCTGCCGAGGTATTGTTTCATGCCGGAAAGGCCGCGGCTGCCGATAACGCACATATCGTAGCCGTTCTTCTCGATGAGCTTGGCGATTTCGCCCGCGGGATCGGTGCCCAGCACGAGCAGCGTATCGACCGGGTTTTGCTGGTGCTTGTCGCCGAATTGGTTCAGCGCATCGGCCAGCACGTCTTCGGCGTCGGACTTCATGAGGTCAAGAATGGCCGCGAAACTTGACGCCTGGTCGTCAGACAACATGGGAATGGAAACGACGTTCACGATATCGACATGGATGCGAGCGTCGGAAGCGACCAGATCGGCCGCGGTGTCGATTGCGCGCTTGGATGTTTCGGAACCATCATAGGCGACGAGAATGCTCTTCATGGTAAGCCTCCTTACAGCTACGCCGGCCATACTCCCCTGCCAGCGCTTTGCTCAAGTATACCGCTGCGCGCGCCCACCGCGCCGCAAGCGGAAAGCGTTATTCGGCCGTTGAAAAGAAAAGGCGCCTGCTTCGAAATATTCGTTTCGAAGCAGGCGCCTTGCGCGACGAAACTATTCCGCGAGCTTCGCGCGCAAGATGCGCAGCGCGTTGCCGCGATGGCTGATGGCATTTTTCTCGTCTTGCGAGACTTCCGCAAGCGATTTCTCGAAGTTGAACTTCTGGGGCATGAACATGGGGTCGTAACCGAAGCCTTCGCTGCCGCGCAGCCCATGGCCGATGCGACCCTCTACCGTGCCCTCAACCGTGGTTTCGTTGCCGGCTTCGTCGATAAACGCGAGCGCGCAGACGAAGCGGGCTGTGCGCTGCTCGTCGGGCACGCCCTCGAGCTCGGCGAGCACCTTGGCGTTGTTCGCAGCATCGTCGCCATGCGTGCCGGCATAGCGGGCCGAATACACGCCCGGGCGGCCGTCAAGTGCATCGACCACCAGGCCTGAATCATCGGCAAGCGCGGCCAAACCCGTTGCTTCGTGCGCGGCGCGCGCCTTGATGAGTGCATTGCCCGCGAAGGTATCGGCATCCTCTTCGGGCTCGGGATAGCTTGCGACCTGCGACAACGCGAGAAATTCCCAACCAGGAAAATCAAGCGCCGTCTCAATTTCTTCGACCTTGTGCTTGTT
>CALBLG010000163.1 GCA_937895975.1 uncultured Slackia sp. | reverse complement strand
TAGAGCGCGCCGACGCGTCTCTCCCCCTCGTACGCTACCCCGTCGCAGCGATTCCTGCCAAATTCTGATACGGCCACGCCGCCAGCTGTTTCCAACTTGGGTCAAAGGGACTGTCCCTTTGACCCGCAGTCTTTCATCCAACGTGCGCCTTAGTACGAGCGAGTCAGAAAGAATCCTTTCGCCGATACGACCTCTATGCCTTCAATATTTCGTGAGCATAACTTTAATGTAATTTGAATTATGCTCATGCAGCACCATGATTACCTGATTCCTAAAGCCCGAATTTTTGGAAATACTGCAGTGAAATGGGCCCGAATTGACGGATAGACGCCTTTGGTTCCTAGCAAAACAAAGCGGGCCCAAAGGAATCGCTCCTTTGGGCCCGCTTGGAGGGAAACACGTCGCTGGGCGCAGCGGCGCGCGAATACGCACGCCGCGCATGATGGAGGGAAATCGCCCAGCAGCCGAAATTTTGCTAACTAAATATCAAGCTATCGTACTATCTTCCCAGCTAGCAAGCGCGCGCAGCAAGGTTCGCCGTCGCGATAATTACCACATCGGGCTTCTGCTCGCGCACGAACGCCGCGTCGACTTCTTTGCCCGTCACAACTTCCACGCCGCCCAAATCGAGCTGGCGCGCAAACCAGTTTTTCAGCTGACCGAGGTGCTCGTGCTTGCCTTTCACCGACTCGGCAAAATCAAGCAAGCCGCCCATCGCGCTTTTCTCGTACAGCGACACGCTGTAGCCGCGCTCGGCGCACACGCGCGCGGCCTCCATGCCGGCAGGGCCGCCGCCGATGACCATGACCTTCTTAGTGCCGTCGCCGGCCGGCACCTCGTAGCCCTCGGGCATCTCCTCGCCAAACGCGCGCTCCTTGCACGCATTCACGCGGCATCCCTCGGTCGTGCCCATATGGTTGCCGAAGTCTGCCGCGTGAATCTGAATGAATGCGGGCACGTTGTGCGAATGGATTTTCTTGCAAACCGTCTCGAGCGGACTCTTCCCGATGATCAAACGGGTAGCGGGACCCATCGTCGCCGTGGTGTGCTCGGTGTCGATCTTGTCGAAAAGCGCACAACTGCCCACGACGAACACCGCGCCCACACCGCCGGCCGCGACGTGCCCTATATCGAACGCGAGCTGGTGCTGGCGAAGTCCACCGTGAAGACTCACGTGAAGCATATCTACGCAAAATGCGACGTGTCCAGCAAGCAAGACCTCCTCGACAAATTCGAGGACTTCCATTCTTGAAACGAAAACGGGACAGAGGGCCGTCCCACTTGCCCTGTCCCCTGTCCTGCCCCCTGTCCTGCCCCTGTCTCATGCCGGTCCACCTCACGAGGAATTTAAAATCCGACAGTACTAGCTTGATAGCATGCTATCTTTCTATCTCAACACATCAAACTAGTCTTGATAACTTCACCTTGGCCCCATGGTAAAATTGCCGCGTTTCTGCACTTATCACAAGGGAAAAGGCAATGGGGAGACCTGTGAAAAAGAGCACGACAAGCCGCATTTCTCGCGCGCTTATGACGGCGCTCACCGTGCTGCTCATCTTCTTGATGTTCGACATCATGTCAATCGTCGCAGACATCCAAGGCACGGCGCGCGTCGTGAATTACGCCGGGCTTGTGCGCGGCACCACGCAACGCATCGTGAAGCTCGAAGATGCTCACATCCCGCAGGACAAGCTCATCGAAAACGTGGATTCATTCATCGACGGCCTGCGCTACGGCAGCGACGACCTCAACCTCGTAAGCCTTCCCGACGAGGCGTTCCAGGCGAAAATGGCCGAACTCGACGGCTCGTTCGACGTGCTGCGAAGCGAAATCGGCCGCGTGCGAGAGGTCGGCTACGAAAACACGAGCATCATCGAGATGAGCGAATCGTTTTTCGGCATATGCGATGAAGCCACCAAGCTCGCCGAAAAGTACTCCCAGGAAAAGGCCACGGCGCTGCGCTCGCTCGAAAACGTCGCCATCGCCGACATCGTGGCCCTTGTAGCCGTGTTCGGCATCGAATTCGCCCGCGCGCTGCGCACGGCCGCCCAAAACCGGGCCCTGCGCAAGAAGGTCTACCTCGACGAGGCCACGGGGCTTCCCAACAAGAACAAATGCGAAGAGCTGCTCGATGACCCCAATCCCATTGCCCCCGACGCGCCCGTGGCCGTGTTCGTGTTCGATATGAACAACCTGCGCGCCATCAACAATAACCTTGGCCACGAGAAGGGCGACGAATACATCAAATCGTTCGCCGACCAGCTGGCCAAAATCGCCAGCGACCGCGTGTTCGTGGGCCGCGACGGCGGCGACGAGTTCATCGCCATCGCCCGCAACGCCACCCACGACAACGCCGCCGCGCTGCTCGACGATTTGCGCGCCCACGCCGCCGAATACTCCGCCGACCACCCCGCCATGCCCATCAGCTACGCAGCGGGCTATGCCCTTTCGACCGATTTCGACGGCCCCGATATGCGCGCGCTGTTCCGCGAGGCCGACAAGAACATGTACGTCGACAAGAACCGCGCGAAGATGGCCGAAGCCGCCGCCCGCACGCGCGAAAACCAGCAGGTTCTCGCCCGCCTCGAAAACGACGGCTTCCATTTCGCCGACTGCCTCTACTGCGACGCATCGCTCGACCAGTACCGCACGCTGCGAACTTCGTCCAACGCCTTCCTGGCCGAAGACGGCAACTACACGGGCGCCATCGAGCAAATCGTCGCGGCCCTCGCCGACGCCAATGACCGCGCCAAACTGCGCCTCAAACTGCAGCCAGGATCGCTGAGAGCCGTTCTGAAGGCCGAAGGCGACACGACCAGCATCTTGTATCAAAAAGAAGGCCACCGTGGCCGTATAACAGCCGTATGCCTGAATTACGACGACGCCGGCCTGCACCATTTCGCGCTCGGCTTCGTTCCCTTCCACGAAACGAGCGCCAACGAGACGCTGCGGGTCTCGCGCTACTACGACCAAATGCGAAATTCCCTCTTGGAGAACGCCGATTACGTCGGCGCGCTGCTCGATTCTGCCCAGGCCGCCTATTCCGTCGACTTCACGCACGACCTGCTCGAACGTATTTTCTCGCAAGACCTGGGCAAACGCCACCCGCTCAACATCGACCCGCCCTGCTCGTACGACGGCTATTGCGCCGAGCGCAGCCAGTACGTCAGCGGCGACACGCTCGAAAACTACCGCCTGGTAGACACGTCCGCGAAGCTGCTCGCCCGCTTCGCCAGCGGCTCGCGCCAAGTGACCACCGAATATCGAGAAATAGGCAGCGACGGCGAGCCCATTTGGCTGCAGAAGATCGTGCTGATGTCGCACGACGTCAGCATATGCCCCGAAACGGGCGCCGACGAAGCCGTGGTGCGCGGCATCATCCTGTTCCGCGATTCGTCCGCCTTCCACAAGCAGGAACGCGACGAGAACCGCGCGCTCGAGGAACAGCTCGTCACCGCAACCGCAGAAAGCAAGACGAAGACCGAGTTCATGAATCGCATGAGCCATGACTTCCGCACGCCCATAAACGGCATCATGGGCATGCTGGAAATCGCGCGCATGAACGGTGACGACCCCGCCCGCGTGAGCGACTGCATGGACAAAATCCAACTTTCGGCAAACCACCTGCTTGACCTGGTGAACGACGTGCTCGACATGAGCAAGCTGCAATCGGGCAAGGCCGTCATCGAACGCGAGCCGTTCGACATAGAAGAGCTGATGGGCGAGGTGCGCGACGTCATGGAGGGGCAAATCGAAGAGACGGGGCTCACCCACCGCTCGCACCGCGGCAACATCGAGCATCGTCGGCTTGTCGGCAGCCCGCTTCGACTGCGGCAGATCATGCTGAACCTGTTCAGCAACGCTGTGAAATACAACAAGCCGGGCGGCGCCATCGACACCTACGCCTCGGAACTGAGCTGCGACGGCAATGTGGCCACCCTCGAATTCCGCATCAGCGACACGGGCATCGGCATGAGCCCTGATTTCGTGCAAAACGAGCTGTTCTCGCCCTTCACTCAGGAGCACGGCAGCGCGCGCACGCACTACCGAGGGACTGGTCTTGGCATGAGCATCGTAAAATCGCTTGTCGATGCCATGGACGGCACCATAGAGGCCCGCAGTGCGCAAGGGGAAGGCACGACGTTTGCGTTCACGCTGCCGTTCGAGATCGACCACCGCGCCGAGGAGAACGCTGCAGCCGACGAAGCGCACGATGGCCGCAGCGCCGCAGAGATCGCCGACCTGCACGGCATGCGCGTGCTGCTGGTCGAGGACAACGCCCTGAATATGGAAATCGGCCAGCTCTACCTAGAATCCGCCGGCGCCGAAGTCGTGCAGGCCTGGAACGGCAAAGAGGCCGTCGACACATTCGCATCCTCCAGCCCAAATTCTATTTCCCTGGTGTTGATGGATATCATGATGCCCATGATGGATGGCTACCAGGCCGCCCGTGCCATTCGTGCCACAGACCGCCCCGATGCCGCCACGGTGCCCATCATTGCCATGACAGCAAACGCTTTCGATGAAGACCGCAAGAGGACGCGAGCTTCTGGCATGAACGCGCATTTCACCAAGCCCCTCGATATGAAGTCGCTGGTAGCAGAAATTGCGAAATACCGCTAAACGTATGGCGGCTACCGACCGTGCGAATCGCGAATTTATCAATCAAACGGCAGTGACCTATCGATAATATCCCAGGTCGAAAGCTGTTTTATACCCGGTTTAACAATGCTTGACATCTATTTAACTAGCTTTATAGCAACCTAGCTAAATAGGCTACTTTCAAGAACGTTTCGCCCTCGAGTCGGTTTGATTCCCGCAGGCGCCATGTGGAAAAGCCTCGGTTTTTGCCCTTCGTCGTCACCATTCCTATAGGATGTTATTTGGCTAGTATGCTAGCTAGTTAGCGGACTATCTCGCTAAGATTCAAGCATGCGAAGGCGATCGATATCGGCCAGAAAGAACACTCCCCCTTCGCAACGTATTCACCGGATAGAATCGACACAAGGAACATCATGAAAAACGGACTTCTCAGCATCGGGGAATTCGCGAAACTTCGCGGCATCAACGTGAAGTCGCTTCGCTATTACGAGAAGATCGGCGCCCTTGCGCCCGCGTATGTCAATCCAGAAAGCGGCTACCGTTATTACTCCATCAACCAACTTTCCGACCTCGACGTTGTTCTAACGCTTATCGAGCTTGGCATTCCGCTGAAGGACATCGCCCGCCATGCTGACCCTTCCGTGCCTCGCGACGCAAGCTCCCTCGAGCTAATAGAACGCGGAAAGGCACTCGCAAAAAGTCGTATAGAGCGGGCCCAAGAACAGTTGCTGCAGCTCCAAAATTATTCAGAAGAATTAACCGCATTCAATGCCCACAGCTCAATCGATCAAACCTATGAACGATACTTTGAAGAACGGCTTTGCTTATGCCGTGAACTACCTTCTGAATACGACATGACAGACTATGCGCAAAGCACGAATGAGCTCTACGAAACAGCACCTTCATTGGACCTCGTTCCGTTATATACCCAGGGCATTATCATCGGTGATATTTCCTATGAAACGAATACTTTTGACCCAGGTAGCAATTTGAAGAATTTCGCTTTCATGCAAGTCGTGCGCAGACCAGGTACAACCAACGATCCCGCTGCCGTTGCTCTCTTATGCGAACAAGACGATATCGCGTTTGCGCATCTCCCCGAGGCCACGTACTCCTGCGAGCTTATACGCTCCGAAGATTTCAATACAAGTTTCAATCTAGGTCTGAAAAAACTGCAGCAATCCCCAAGGCCAAGCATCCTTTCTGAAGCCTGGAGCGCCATGCTAAACCCCAATGAATTCTTGTTCGAAATTCAAATACCCCAATACTAATTATTTTCTTACTTTTCAATGATTTTATGCCGCATTAAGCATTCATGAGTCATGATATTTTACACTGTAAATATTATTAAATTACCATTTCATAGGCTTGCTAGTACTTTGTAAAAGTCTTTGGAAAAATCTCTTCTATGCCCATTAATTAATTCAAACCAGCTATCTTA
>CALBLG010000162.1 GCA_937895975.1 uncultured Slackia sp. | reverse complement strand
ACAGCGGCATGTTCGCGCAGGGCGGCCACAGGCACAGGCCGGTGAAGAACATGAAGATGATCAACACGGGGATGCACAGGTAGCTGATCTTCTGCGGAACGCCCAACTTAGCCGACAGCGGGTGATCCTTCTTCAGGAACAGGTAGTACTTGATCCACTGCGGGCCCTGGTGACGGTTGTCGGCCTGGGGCAGCCACGTTTTGTAGTCGGGAACCACTTCGCGGGTGCCGGCGGTCGGCGCGCTCTTCACGACGAATGCCAGCACGATGCGCAGCAGGCAGTTGATGAAGAGGATGAAGCCGAACGCGATGTGCATGCCGCGGGCGATGCCCATGAATTCAGGCCAATACGGGAAGTGAATCGCAAAACCAGTGATGATCAGCACAATCATCGAAATGAGATTCACCCAGTGAGTGAAGCGGAACGGCGCCGGATGGGCCTCACGGTAGTGTGCGAGATGTGCCATCTTACTTCACCCCCCAAGGGCTGGTTACGGTTTCGAACTTCTTGCCGGTCTTCGGCTCGACGATATGCACGGCGCACGCGGTGCAAGGGTCGAAGCTGTGGACCGTGCGCAGAGCGTTGATCGGCTTCTCCACGTCTTCCACGGGCACGCCGATGAGCGCCTGCTCCAACGGGCCGTAGTTGCCCTTCGGGTCGTGCGGGGAGAGGTTCCACGTGGACGGAATGATGATCTGGTAATCGGTGATCTTGCCGCCCTTGACCTTCTCGGAATGGTAGAGAGCGCCGCGCGGGGCTTCCCAGAACGCGGTGCCTTCGCCATCGGAGGCCTTCGGAGCACGGAAGTACTCGGAATCGCCGCTCTTGATGGCCTCGCACAGCTCGTCGACCCATTCCTTCATCAGCGTAGCGATGTAGAGGGTCTCGACCTGGCGGGCAGCGGTGCGGCCGAGCGTGTTCTGCAGCACCGAAACGTCGCCGGCCTTGGCGCCCAAGGCAACCAGCATGTCGTCGACGTGCTGCTTGATGAACGGAACGCCGCGCTTGTAGGCGACCAGCACGCGAGCGAACGAGCCTGTCTCGAGCGACTTGCCGTCGTACAGCGGGCACTTCGACCAGGTGTAGCGGTCGTTGACGTCGTACTCGGTGAAGGCAGGCTTGGTGTCCTGTTCGAACGGCGGCAGGTCGGCGTCGCCCTCGTACCAGGAGTGGCCCACGTACTCGGTGATCTTCGACTCGTCGGGGTCGGAGATGTTGAAGTTCTCGTCCAGAACGCCGGCGGGCATGTAGCGGTTGCGCATGCGGTCGGCGTACGAAGTGTTCTCGTCGAACGCGTTCTCGAACACGCCCCAAGCGGCGTAGCGGCCAATGCCCTTGCCGAACGTGGCGGCCTCGGGATAGTACTTCGCGATGGCCAGCGTGTCGGGAATCATGGTTTCGGCGACCCAGGTGTACAGCTCGTCAACGAGGCCCTTCAGGTCGTCAAGCTTCTCGGAGGTGGGAACGAATGCCGTGCCGCCGGGAACGATGGTCATGATGTGGGGCATCTTGCCGCCGAGCAGCGCCGCGATCTCGGAGGCCTTCGACTGCATCTGCAGGGCTTCCAGATAGTGCGCGGTAAGAATGAGGTCGGCCTCGGGAGTCATGTTGTACTCGCCGGTGTCGAACCAGTTGCCGCTGAAGATGGAGAGCTGGCCGTTGTCGGCGAACTTCTTCAGGCGGTCCTGCAGGCCCACGAAGTCGGCAGACGGGGTGCCCAGCTCGGTAGCCAGGTCGTAGGCGTCGGCCGCGTCGGCGTTCAGGGCGTTCAGCGGGTTCACGTAGTCGAGGCCAGCCAGGTTGTACAGCCAAAGGATGTGGCTGTGCAGGAACTGCGCGCCTTCGACCAGGTTGCGGATGATGCGGGCGTTGTTGGGGATGGTGATGCCCAGCGCCTGCTCGGCCGCGATGGAGGCAGCATGCATGTGAGAAACGGGACACACGCCGCAGATGCGCTGCACGATATAGGCGGCATCTTCAGGGGTGCGGTCGCGCACGACGAGCTCCATGCCACGGAAGCAGCCGCCGGAAATCCAAGCGTCGGTAACGACGCCGTCGGTAACCTCCATCTCGGCGCGGAGATGGCCCTCGATACGGGTAATGGGATCGATAACGGAACGCGTCATTTACTCGTCGCCTCCTTTCTTGGCGTCAGACTTCGCGGCGTTGTCGTACACGCCGATGGACTTTTCGGGATGCTTGGCGTCCCAAGCGCGCTTCTTCTCGAACTCGGCGCCGTTGGGCACGCGGCCGGCGGCCTTCATGCCGAAACCATGGATGACCAGGGCAACGGCTTCGATGCCGATGACAGCGGCGGCGATGGTGCCAGGCTGGAACTTGAAGTCGCCGATGTTCAAATCGCGATGGCGCTTGAAGAACGGGGTGTTGACCTCGACCCAGTTCTGGCCCGGATTCTCGGGGTTGGCCTCGCAGCAACCGATGCACGGAGCGCCGGCCTCGACGCACCAAGAGCGACGGTGGTTGTAGCGAACCACGCCGCAGTTGGCCTTGGTCTGCGGGCCGCGGCAACCCAGCGGGTACAGGCAGTAGCCCTTGGCCTCTTCAGGAGAGCCGAACTGGTAGACGAACTCGCCGTTCTCGAAGTGGCCGCGACGCTGGCAATTGTCGTGGATTGTCTGGCCGAAGATCTGCGTGGGCTTGTTCTCGGCGTTCAGCTCGGGCAGCTCGCCCAGCAGCAGGTACTGGATGAGCACCGCGCAGAGCCATTCGGGGTTCGGCGGGCAGCCCGGGATGTTGATGATGGGCACGTTGATGCCCTGCTCCTTCAGGAATGCCTGCACGCCCGTGGCGTGAGAAGCGTTCGGAGCGGCAGCCATCCAGCCGCCGTTGACGGCGCAAGAGCCCAAGGCCACGACCGCAGTCGCCTTCTCGGCGGCCTCGATGAGGTGCTCGTTGCCGGTTTTGCCGGCGACGCGAAGCGCGTTGCCGTCCCAGCCGTTGAGCACGGCACCTTCATACACAAGAATGTAGTTGCCCGCTTCGATGGTCTGCTCCTTGGCCTTCTCCATCGAATGGCCCGCAGCGGCGGACAGCGTCTCGCTGTAGTTCAGCGAAATGAGCTCGAGCACGACGGCAGCCGCGTCGGGAGCGTCGATCTGAGCGAATGCCTCGGTGCAGCCCGTGCAAGAAGCGCCCTCGATCCAGATGACCGGATACAGGTCGCCCTGGCTTGCGCCGATGACGGACTTTTCCAAAGCCTGCGCCACGCGCGGAGCGGCGACTTCACCCAAGCCGGCCATAACCGCAAGCGTGCCACACAGTTTCATGAAGCTACGACGCGAGACACCGCGCGCTTCGAGCATTCCCTGAAACTCTGAGGCAGTGGACTGATTGTCCATTCGTACACCTCCTATTAGATGCATGGTGGAAACACTGACGGCTATGCATTATGGCGTAAATGTTGCTAAACCGATGCCCAAAGTCGGCCAACGACACATTCATGTGGAGACATCGCGGGAAATGGCATAACTATGTTACGACGTTGACGAATCGTAACATGATTGTTGCATCAGGTTATCTTTTTTCTGCCCATAACCCCTGCTTTTGTCCCACATGTTCCAATATTTCGGTTTCGTCTTTTAAGTTACAGAGGATTCTGTAGGGTTATATTAAGCATTTATAGGACAGATTACAGAATATGTTGCCTGTTGGTGTTACCCAGGCTCTAAAAGTGACCAATAACGTGTACCCCGAAACAGGGCATTGCGCCAAAGCATTCGACGGCCAGCCGATTTTGTCCTATTCACAAACATGCATAAACGAAAATCACGCCGATCAAACGCGGTATCCAGCTCGCTTTGATGCGCATGCGAGCCACGGAAGACGACCCCTTTGTCGCCAAGCGCTTAGGTGGGACGGGGAACAGCCCCCAGTCCCACTGCCCCGTCCCACTGCCGCTCTTCGCCCACGGTTCGCACCAAAAGCTATGCGCGCCAGCCGCCGTCTTCGAACCGGAAGAAGCCCTCGCGCGACAGGTCGGCCATGATGGAATCGAAATCGGCCTCGGGCACGCCGTCGCGGCCCGCCTTGCGCTCTTCGGCATTCAGCCGACGCAACAGTTCGGCCGACGAAAGCCCCGGCGCCGCCATAACCTCGCGCACGAGCCACGCGCGCTTCTGGCGCCGAGACCCCTCGAATTTGCTTTGGCGCGTGTAAGCCGTGGCCTTGCGGGCAGGATTCTTGTGGTCTTTCTTCAGGCGCGCGCCCGCATCGAGCAGCGCGTAATACCAGCCACGCACGTCTTCGGCCGGGCACGCGCGCTCCACCAGCGGACGCAGTTGCCTGTCGGAAACGGCTTCGGCATCGCGAAAGAAGCAGTGGATGAACACGGCGCGCACGTTCGTCTCGATATACGTGCACGGCACATCGCGCGAGAACGCCGTGATGCCCGCCGCCGTGGCCGCGCCGATACCCGGCAAGGCTTGCAGCGCATCCACCCCTTCGGGCATACGGCCCGCGTATTCGGCAGAGCAGATGTCGGCCGCGCGTTTCAGCGCGAGCGCACGCCGGTTGTAGCCTAAGCCCTGCCATTCGTCCACCACATCTGCCGAGCTTGCCGACGCCAGAGCGTCAACCGTGGGAAAGCGGCGCAAAAACCGCTCCCATCGCGTAAGCACGCGCGTCACCTGGGTTTGCTGCAACATGGCCTCGGAAATCCAGATAGCATACGGGTCGCGCGTATTGCGCCACGGAAGGTCGCGGTACAGCGCCTCGCCCACCTGGCGCACCCACGCTTGGAATTCGGCCATATCGGCATCGGTGGGCTCGCTCGAAAAAAGGGGCACCTCAAGCGCCCCTTCCATCGTCATCGAGCCTCGCCCGAGAACAGCTTCTCGAGCGTGATGGATTCGAAGTAATCTTGCATAAGGCGATCGGCATGCTTCCATATGCCATGGTATTCGCAGCCGCCGCATTTCTCGCAATACTCGGGGTCGGCCGAGCACGGCGACATATTCATGGGACCCTGCAAGGCGGTAAGCACGTCGAGCACCGTGGTCTTCGCAGGGTCGCACGCGAGCGTGAGGCCGCCCTTCGCGCCGCGCACCGTCTTCAGCAGGCCGGCGTGCACCAAGTCGTGCTGGATAGACCGGGCGAATGCGTACGGAATGTTCTCGGCGTCGGCCACCTCGGAAACCGACACGTAGGCGTCTTTGTTCGCGTATGCCGCGCGGATGATGCGGCACGCGTAATCGGTGCGTCTCGTGAGCTCCATGGCGTTATGCCTCGCTTCCCTCGTCGCGGGCATCGTCGCCCAGGGCGTCGTAGCGCAAGTTTTGCTCGGCGGCCTCTTCGGCAAGCTCGGCCTCCATATCGGCGAACTGCGAGCGGAAGTCGCTGATCACCGAATCTTCCAACGCGCGGTATTCGGGCGAATCGAGCGGCTGGAAGTTCGAGATGTGCTCGAACATGAGCTCTTGCGTGATGGGCTTGTAGCTGCGAGCCTTCAGCCCGGCGCGATACGCGTCTTCCACGGCCTCGCGCGCGGCGGTGACGATATCGGTGCGCGACAGGTTGCGCGACACGCGCGTCAGCGTGGACAGGTCGAGCGCGCGAACCGACGGGTGGTCGGCCGCAATGCGCTCCCAAATGGTGCGGCGCTCGAATTCGTCGGGCAGGTACATGTCGATGACGCTCATGGGTTCCATGAGGTCGTACAGGTAGCCTTGGTCGGGCGAATCGCCGCCGACCGAGGCCAGCACGTAAATGTCGGGGTTCTCGACCGCCGCCGTGACCAGCGCCACGGCCTCGCGCGCGGCGCGCGACATGCTGGCGAACATCACGCCCTCGCCGTCGGTAGAGCTGGCCGCGTCGATGAGAGGAGCGCCCCACAGGTCGATGTCTTCAAGCACCAACACGCTGGGAGCCTCGAGCGACACGCGGCCCAGCATGCGCGGCTGGTTTTTAGCCGACACGGTGACGCACAGCATGGGCACGCCCATGGGGCCCGGCTGCATCTGGATGCGCATGGCCGGCAAGCCCAGCTCGCCCACCACGGCCTGCATGAACGTGTTCGCGTCTTCGCGCGACGACGTGCGAAACACCACCGAACCCGCGGCGGAAAGCCCATCGAGGCCGTGCTGCTCGCGAAGCGTGTCCACAAGCGCGCGGTATTCGTCGTCGTCTTCCACGCCCAAGCCCAGCGCGCGGGCGTCTTCGATGACGCTGTCGAATCCCACCAGATCGCGGTAGTGCAGCATGGGCGCGACCTGCGACGGCTTGGCCTTCTGCACGTCGGCCGACGCGGTAGACGGGCGCGACCCGTCTTCGTCGGATTCCTGCTCTTCGGAATCGGTCGGCACATGCATCGACATGATGGGCGAAATGCCCGTGATGCGTGCGTTTTGACCCAGCTCTTCGGAAATCATGTCGGCCATGCCTTCGAGGTCGGCCTTGGAAATGCCGAATTCGGAAAGCTTGTCGAGCGCCAGGCTTTGCAGGCGCTTCGCGAAATGGGGCGCCTCGTCAGCGGAAAGATAGGGCTCGAGCTTGTCGAAGATGTATTCGGCGAGCGAACGCTCCTTCAATTCGCAGGCGAGCTCCCACGCCTGGCGCAGCGCGGCCACCGCCGCCTCGTTGGGAACGGGCTCGCATTTGCACGCTTCCTCGAACGCCGTAAGGTACAGATGCATGGCCAGCACGCGGTCGCCCGATTCGGCAGCCGCCTGGGCCCGCGAAAGGTAGTCGCTATTCGGTTGATGGGCACATTCGGGCTCCTGAGGTTGCCCGGCGATGTTCGCGTCGTCGTTGTTCTGGTCGAGCACTACGCCCACCCCCTTCGATAAATCAGCCGACAATACTACAGGGTTAAGTGTAACCAAGCGCTTGTCGATGTGCAAAAATTTCACGAAACGTTACCCGCAGGGCAACAAATCGGGAATGCGGAAGCGCCGAACGCCCGCCACGGGCCACGGTGGGGCAGGAAGCAGTTCGCGATGCGGGCACCCCTCCAAGCGCGCGACCCCTTGACGCACCAACCCACCCTGCGGCTATTTCTCGGGCTTGCATTCCCAATCCAGCTCGCGCCAGCCGGCCTCGCGCGCGGCGCGGCCCAGCGTCGAATCGCTGCAGATGGCGAAACCCTCGCGCGCGGCGGTTAGCATGGGAATGTCGGAATGGTGGTCGCCGAACGCGCAGGAAAGCTCCCAGTTGCCTTCGCCGTATTTCGCGTTGGCCCACTGCGTGATGGCGCGCACCTTCGCATCGCCCTCGATGCACTCGCCGTCCACCTGACGCGTGTAGTTGCCGGCGGCATCTACTTGCATCTCGGTGCACAGGCTTACGTCGATGGGCTCGAATTCCTGGGCGCGGCGCACGATGGGACCGAATGTGGCCGACACGATGGCCACCTCGACGCCGGCGTCGCGCAGCGCCCGCATGGCAGCGCGCGCCTTGGGGCGGAAGCGCTTCTGGCCGGCAATCACCTCGTCGTAGAAAACGCGCAGGTACTCGTCGACCTCGGCTTTGGGGCGGCCTTCGAATGCCGTGAACACCTGGCCGCGCACCCACTCCTCGCTTTGGGGCAAATGAAGCTTGTACGCAAGCCCCCACGAGCCAACCTTGGCCACCACGCGCTTTTTCAGCAGGTCGTCGCGCCACAAATAGCGCACCAGCAGAACCGGAGAATTTCCCTGGATCGACGTTCCATCGAAATCGAACGCCGCAATGGCATGTTTGCCGGACGACTGCGCCCGCTGCGCCGCGGCGTGCGCCGCCTCGGCGACGCACGCGTCAACGGCGCTCGCGGCCGCCGATTCCCCTGAAGCC
This sequence comes from uncultured Slackia sp., assembly GCA_937895975.1. GTDB lineage: Bacteria > Actinomycetota > Coriobacteriia > Coriobacteriales > Eggerthellaceae > Slackia. Next base: position 2,406 of record CALBLG010000162.1, on the reverse strand, counting down.
TTCTGCGTTTCCTCGAAAGCCTTGTTCTCCATAACCGAGATTCGCCCCTTATCGCCGCCGGGCCGCGCCCGGCAATGGCTCGGAGCCGCAATGCGCGCGGCCCCGGCGATTTCTATTCCGCAAACTGTGAGTTATAGAGTTTAGCATAGGCGCCGTTTTTGGCGAGCAGCTCGGCATGCGTGCCCTGCTCCACAATGTCACCGTTCTGTAAAACCAAAATCAAATCGGCGTTGCGAATGGTGGACAGCCGGTGCGCGATCACGAACGACGTGCGCCCGCGCATCAGGTTGTCCATGGCAGCCTGGATGCGTTCCTCGGTGCGCGTGTCCACCGAGCTGGTGGCCTCGTCGAGGATCAGCATGCGGCGGTCGGCCAGAATGGCGCGCGCGATGGTGAGCAGCTGGCGCTGGCCCTGGCTGATGTTGCTGGCATCTTCGTTGATCACCGTGTCGTAGCCCTGCGGCAGCGTGCGAATGAAGTGGTCGGCGAATGCTGCCTTCGCGGCCGCTTCGACCTCGGCATCGGTGGCATCGAGCCGCCCGTAGCGAATGTTCTCGCGCACGGTGGCGTTGTACAGCCACGTGTCCTGCAGCACCATGCCGAACTGCGAGCGCACGTCGGTGCGGTTGAACTCGCGCACATCATGGCCGCCAATGCGGATGGCACCCGAATCCACGTCGTAGAAGCGCATGAGCAGCTTCACCATGGTGGTTTTGCCCGCGCCCGTGGGGCCGACGAGCGCCACGGTTTGGCCCTCGCCCACGCGCGCCGAGAAATCGTGGATCACGGGATGCTCGGCGTCGTAGCCAAAGCGCACGTGGTCGAATTCCACGTCACACGTCACGTCGGACGCCTTTGCGCGCACGTCGTCGGGCTGTTCTTCGGGCGCCTCGAGGAACTCGAAGATGCGCTCGGCCGCGGCGGCCATCTGCTGCAGCACGTTGGACACCTGGGCGAGTTGGGTCAGCGGCTGCGTGAAGTTCTTCACGTACTGGATGAATGCCTGGATGTCGCCCACAGTGATGCGTCCCTGCACGGCGAACATTGCGCCGGCGATGGCCACGGCCACATAGCCCAGGTTGCTGACGAAGCCCATCACCGGCTGCATGAGGCCCGAGAGAAACTGCGAGCGCCACGCCGATTGGTACAACTCTTCGTTGGTTTTGCGGAACGTGTCCAGCGTGGCGCCTTCCTTGTTAAACGCACGCACTACGGCCTGGCCCGAAAACGTCTCTTCGACCTGGCCGTTTATTTCGCCGAGCTTCTTTTGCTGCGCGCGGAAGTAGCGCTGGCTTCGGCCCACGACCACCTTCACCAAAATCAGCGACAGGGGAATCACCAGCAGCGCGATGAGCGTCATCTCCACGTTGATGGACAGCATCATCACCAGCACGCCGATCATGGTGGTGACGCTCGTGATGAGCTGCGTAACGCCTTGGTTCAGGCTTTGGCCCAGCGTGTCCACGTCGTTGGTGATGCGCGACAGCACGTCGCCGGTGCTCGTGCGTTCGAAATAGCCCACAGGCAGGCGGTTGATTTTCTCGGCGATTTTGCGGCGCAGGCCATAGCACGTGCGCTGCGAGACCGAAGTCATCATCCAGCCTTGCACGAACGAGCACGCGGCGCTTATGCAGTACAGCGCGAGCGTGGCCAGCAGGATGTTGCCCACGGCATCGAAGTCGATGCCGCCCGTGCCGCCGATTTTGGCCACGATGCCGTTGAACAGCTCGGTGGTCGCTTGCGAGAGCACCTTCGGGCCCACAATGTTGAATGCGGCAGACGCCATGGCAAACACGATGGCCGCGATGAAGGCGACCTTGAACTGGCCCATGAAGCGCACGAGCTTGCCGATGGTTCCCTTGAAGTCGTTCGCCTTCTCGCCGGGCATCATGCGCCCCATGGGGCCGCGCGGTCCGCGGCGGCGGGGCGCCGCGGCTTTCAGCTTTGCCATTTCTTCCTGCTGGCTCATTGCGCATCACCGCCTTCCAATTCCTCTTCCGAAAGCTGAGACAGCGCGATCTCGCGGTATTCGTCGCAGCTCTTCATAAGCTCGGCATGCGTGCCCAGGCCCACGATGCGGCCTTCGTCGAGCACGACGATCTGGTCGGCGTGCAGCACCGTGGAAATGCGTTGGGCCACGATGACCTGCGTTTTTCCTCTCAGCTTTTCGGCCAGGGCGTGGCGCAGCGCGGCGTCGGTTTTGTAGTCGAGCGCGCTGAAGCTGTCGTCGAACAAAAACGCGCGGGCGTCGGTGGCGAGGGCGCGGGCGATGGCGAGGCGCTGGCGTTGGCCGCCCGACACGTTCGTGCCGCCCTGCGCGATCTCGGTTTTGAAGCCCTCCTCCATGCCGTCCACGAAGTCGGCCTGGGCGATTTCGGCCGCGTCGCGCACGCGTTGGGCGTCGGG
>CALBLG010000161.1 GCA_937895975.1 uncultured Slackia sp. | reverse complement strand
CACGTCGAGGTGCTTACGGGCATGGCGGCCATTATCGTCGTGGGCACGGTGGTTGCGGCGTGGATTTACATGCAGGCGATTGCCGACATTGGCCCCGTGAAGGCTTCCATGATTGCGGCCATCGAACCGGTTGCCGCCACGGTGTTCACGGCGGTGTTTCTGGGAACGAAATTCGAGTTCGTCGATCTTCTCGGTTTTGCGTGCATTGTGGCGATGGTGCTGCTTGTGAGCTCCAAACCCGACGATGAGCAGCAGACCGCCGAGCGCTTGGCGGGCAAGGTCGGGCATGAGCAAGCGGTTCCAAGGGCATCGGCCGAACATACGGGCAATGCGGGCGTTTCGAACGCCGTTGCGCTTGGAGATGAGGGCTCCGTATTGCCGCTTGAATCCGATGCGGAGCCCGAGCCGGTTGTGCTGTGGGACCCTGCGATTTCCGAAAAAGCGCGCGAGAAGGCCAATAAAGGCGAGCTTTCTCTTGAAGAAATGATTTGCTCTCCCGAGGCCGCGCACCTCGTGGATGTGAAGTCGAACACGAAAGACACGGTGCGCCATGGCATGCGCGAGAAAATCGCGCTTGTAGTGTTCGCCTGCCTGGTCGCAGCGGGCTTTGTTGCGCTCACTTCGTATATTTCCGCGGGCCATAACTTGAACTATGCATCTACGGGCATCGACGACATTGCCGGCGACATGTCGGGCTACGGCGTTATCCTGTTTGCGGGCACGGTCGAGTCGGGCGACGCTTCGCAAGCTTCTGAGGCGGAATCGATCGACTCCATCACCGACGACGCAGTCGTGTCGTCGGAAACCGGGCAAGATGCAAATGCGACGGCCGACGCGGCTGGGGAAACTGGGATTGAAGCCGACGCTGCCGCGGATCTGGAAGCCGACGGCGCGAGCGCGGCTGGCTCTAAGCTGAACGCGGTCGAAGGCGATGAGGCATCGGCGGGCCAAACGGTGAAAAAGATTTTGAAGAAGGCGCTAGGGCTCGACGCGCCGAATGCCGACGAATCTCATGTCGAACTCCCGTCCGCCTCTCAAGCGGCGAGCGCCGCATCGGGCGTGACGCGCGAGGCTCTCACGATGAGCGATGCCAAAGCAATCTACGAAGAGAAAAAGGCATCGGTTCTTGAGCTCGATGTTAACGATATCGACCAATATCGCTTTGGTCGCATCGTAATGAAAGGCGGCCATACCTATGGCATCGTGAGCATCGCCGACGATGAGATTGAGGCTCTAAACTTGCCGGAAGCCGAGATGACGACGAAGACTACTATTACCACATCGTCGGGTTCGTCGTCGCGCGCCACGACCACGAAGACGAAAACAAAGGATGCGTATTCGAAAGTTTCCGATCTTCTTGATGATGTCGATCCAGATGATATCGATGAGGCACTCGTCGATCGCATGGATGGCGTGATCGAACACTTCCGCGCCGCCGGCGTCGATATCGTGGTGGTTCTCACGAGCGACGTGCGCCCTATGGCCGCCATCGAGGGCGCCGATGTCGTAATCACGGTTCGCAGCGATGCCCGCTTCTCACAAAGCCAGATGGTGGGTCATACGCTGTATGTGGACACTCCCGAGGTCGATTCGGTGGGCGCGCTGCTCGTGGCCCCTGGCAATGTGGTTTCGAGCCGCGTGCTTACCGGCGAGGCTACATCGACGGCGGTTTCTGCATCCGGCGACAATGATGCAAGCGGCGCAGGCGGCGCAAAAACGGCCGCCGCAACCGAGGCTGCGACGGCCGAGTAGAGGCAAACTGGAACTATCGCGACGCTTTACGAGGCGGCCGGCGTGGCGGCATTCCCTAAAATCGCCTGCACGGTTTGCTTGTCGCGCTTCCTCTTGAGCTTTAAGGCGAAGGGGTATGCCAGCAGCGAAAGCGCGGTGAACGCTGCGCCGAAGCAGAGGAGCACGCCCATGTCGTTGAGCGCAGTTTGGATCACGCCGCCGCTTACAATCTCGCGGAACGCGTCGATCGCGTAATAGAACGGCAGCATGGGTCCGACGGAGGTCGCGAAATCGCTTCCGAGCTCTGCGGGGAATGTTCCCGAGCAACACACGAGTTGCAGAATGACCATCAGCACGGCAAGCGCTTTTCCTGGTACGTCGAACAAGTTGAAGAATTGCATGATGCACATGAATGACACCGCAAGGACAGCGAACAGCGCCACAAGCGCGGCAATGTTCGTGCACGGCAGGCCGCATGCCAAGCTTCCGATGCACACGACGGCGGCCTCAAGCGCGCTCATGCAGAGATAGAGGGGCCATCGTCCGAATATCGCGGCAAATCGATTGCTCTTCAGATGCGTGCGCGAGGGGAATGGGTCGAACGCGAAGAAGACGAGCAGGGCGCCGAGCCACATGCACAGCGTGAGGAACAGCGGGGCGAAGCCATAGCCGAATTTGTCGAGGCTGCCGTATACCTCGTCGTTCACATCGATGGGGTTGATCGCGTATTCGCCCAAAGTTTGTGGGTCGGAGGCGACGGATTCGTCGATGGTTTGCGCTCCCTGCTGAAGCTGGCTCGTAAGTTCCTCGCTGCCATCGCGCGCGGCCTGAAGCCCGTCTTCAAGCGACGATGTTCCGTCGGAAAGCTGCTGCGCGCCGTCATCGAGCGACGCCGACCCCTTTGCGATTGCTGAAAGTCCCTGCGCCAGCTTGTCGGTGCCTTCGTTGAGCTGCGATGTTCCGCTGGCGAGCGCGGCGCTCGCCGTGCTCGCGTTTTTCGCGCCGGCATCGACAAAAGAAACCGCCTGCGAATACGCCTTGATTCCCGAATCGAGCGTGCCGTATTGCGCGTCGAGCTGCGTTATGCCGTCGGAAAGCGCGGCATACCCGTCTTTCGCCTGCGTGAGCGCCTGGTATGCTCCCGCTGCGGAAGCGGCTCGCGCGATGGCCTGCGCCGCCTGCTGCACCTCGGAGGTATCGACAAGGGAAGCGTCCTGGCCATTTGCCGTTGCTTGCGCGACACTGGCCGCATAGCGTCCAATCGCCGCGCTGAACTGCTGCTGTGCTAACGCGGTCGCGCTTGCTGGGTCGCCGCCCACGGCCGCCGATCCAAAGCCATCGGCGGCTTTTTGCAGTCCTTCGACACCTGCCGACTGTCTTTGAGCTCCCTTTTGTCGAGCGACTTTTCGAATATGTCTGTCG
>CALBLG010000160.1 GCA_937895975.1 uncultured Slackia sp. | reverse complement strand
AAGGAGCTCTGGCGTAATCCAGGGCATTTGGTAGCCGAAAGAGACTATTGAGGCATTTCAAGGGGAATAGCCGCCTCAGAGGGCGTTCTAGGGGCCCCTGAGGCCTGCAGTGGCGTCGAGTGTTGGTACAGATGCACGTTTCGGCGGAATAAGGGGTGTCCTTAACGACCATCAGCACGATCGGTTTCACCATACGAGATCATAGATCCACGATATGGAAGAAAGCGAGCATGCACCACGAGCGGCCTTAGAGGCGAAGGCAAAGCTAAGAAATTGACAAATTGCACGAAAGGTTCGAATTATGGGATATGCAAAGCCGTCACTTGTAAAATTTCATTTGTAAATATATCATTATCTATACTATGTATAGAAACATGTTACAGCAGCTCAACGAAAGATTTAGACAAATCAGCGTCAAGTGAAAAAAGAGCGCCCCGAAGGACGCTCACGAAAACATTGCATACAGCTTAGAAAGTATGCATCTAGCCGAGAACGGCATCGATCTTATTCTCGGCGGCGTTTTTAATGCGCTCAATGTTATGGGAATAAATCATAGTGGTGGAAATGTCGGCATGCCTGGCCATCTGCTGCGCGTCACGCTCGCTCGCGCCTCCGAGCAACGAGAATGTGATGGCGGTGTGGCGAAGCGAGTGCGCGGTATGACGTTCGTCGTCGATGCCAATAGCGCGCATGGCGCCTTTCGCGATGCGCGAAATAGACCGCGTGGTAAGCCGGGCGCCCGCATTGCGATTCGCAATCGAAGCGAACAGGGGAGCGCCGTCGTCGATGCGACCGTGCGACTTCGAACGCGCATCGAGGTATTCCCGAATGGGACCCAGCGCGCCCTGCGTAAGTACCACGAACGCGTCTTTGCCGGGACGGCCTTTGCCTTGCACGTACAGCACGTCGACGCTGCCGCGCGTGCGGATGTCGCCCGCGTCGGCGCGCGCTACCTCGATATCGCGCAAACCCGTGCGCAACATCAAATTCAGCATCGCATAATCGCGCATGCCGCCTTCGGTTTCGCGGTCGATCGCGGCAAGCATCCGCTTCGCCTGGTCGGCAGTCAGCGTGTCCTTCTTGAAATCGCGCGACAGGCGCTCGCCGCGCACGCCACGCGCGACGTTTTCGATTCCGCAGTCTTCGGCGTACGCGAAAAACGATCGCACGGCGCCCAAATAGTTCGACACCGTGGTAGGACGCAGATGCCGCTCGGCAATGAGATATTCCCGGAACGACTCCACGTCGTCTTTGGAGAGTTCATCAAAATCCAGGGATGTGTCGCGCACAAACGCGCAGAAAACCTTGAAGCCGCGCCGATACGTGGCCTTCGTTCCGGATGACAGGTGCAGCGAATCCATCCACCGCCCGACGACTTCCTCGTCGAGCGGCGCAAATGGCGATATGTCAACTTGCTCGGCCACAGCGCTCCTTTGAAAAGCTTTCTTATTATTGTAAAGGTAATGCGCCGAACTGTCGCCGCGATGCGGGGCGCGGATGAGAACGGCCAATTCCACATTACGGACGTATGTTCGATGTTTTTTGATGTGAGGAAATTTCGGCATCAAGCTTGTTGTGGTAAAGTTTCGAGCTTGAACGACACGCCGACGCATGAAAGCGCTGGCCGCAGCGGATGCGCCGCTGCGTACGACACATCACCATCGAAAGAGCGAGCATGGCAAAAACCACGGCCAATTACGGCAACGACAGCATTCGCCAGTTGAAAGACGAAGAGCGCGTACGTCTGCGCCCCGCCGTCATCTTCGGCTCGGACGGCCTGGACGGCTGCGCGCATGCCGCTTTCGAGATTCTGTCCAACTCGGTCGACGAGGCGCGCCAGGGCTTCGGCAGCCTCATCACGCTGACCGCCTTCGCAGACAAGTCGATACAGGTGGAGGACAACGGCCGCGGCTGCCCGCTGGACTGGAACCCCACCGAGAAGCGCTTCAACTGGGAGCTCGTGTTCTGCGAACTGTACGCAGGCGGCAAATACAACAACAACGCGGGCGGCGACTACGACTTCTCGCTCGGCACCAACGGCTTGGGCTCTTGCGCCACGCAGTACGCTTCAGAATACATGGACGTCACCGTATGGCGAGACGGCAACAAATACCAGCTGCATTTCAAGAAGGGCAAAGTCGTCGGCGCGAAGAAGAAGGCACTGCAGGTGGAGCCCGCCGACGAGGCCCGCACTGGCACCACGATCAAATGGCGCCCCGACCTGGAAGTGTTCACGTCCATCGACATCCCGCACGAGTGGTACCGCGAAACCATGCGCCGCCAGGCCGTGGTGAACGCCAACGTCACATTCCGCCTGCGCATCGAGCAAGCCGACGGCACCTTCACCGAGGAGGACTTCTGCTACCCGAAGGGCATCGAGGACTACGTGCTGGAAAAGGTGGGCACCGACTACCTTACCGAGCCGTTCTTCATCCAGGCCGATCGCCGTGGCCGCGACCGCGACGACTTGCCCGACTACAACGTGAAAATTACCGCGTGCCTGTGTTTCTCGCGCACGTTCCAGATGCAGGAGTATTACCACAACTCGTCGTGGCTGGAAAACGGCGGATCGCCCGAGAAGGCCGCACGCAGCGCGCTGACCAGCGCCATCGACGCCTACATCAAGCAGCAGGGCAAGTACAACAAAAACGAGAGCGCCATCAAATGGCAAGACGTGCAGGACTGCCTGGTGCTGGTGACGAACTGCTTCTCGACGCAGACCTCGTACGAGAACCAGACGAAGAAGGCCATCAACAACCGCTTCATCCAACAGGCCATGACGGCGTTTTTCAAAGAACGCCTGGGCACGTACCTGATCGAGAACAAGGAAGCGGCCGGCAAGATCGTCGAGCAGGTGCTCATCAACAAGCGCTCCCGCGAGAACGCCG
>CALBLG010000159.1 GCA_937895975.1 uncultured Slackia sp. | reverse complement strand
CTCGGTCGTGGTGGTCTTGCCGGCATCGATGTGGGCCATGATGCCGAAGTTACGGGTAAGATGCAGGTCGTTTGCCTTAGCCATGGTATCTCACGCCCTACCAGCGATAGTGCGAGAACGCACGGTTGGACTCTGCCATCTTGTACAGGTCTTCGCGCTTCTTGACAGACGCGCCGGTGTTCTCGGCGGCGTCCATGATTTCAGCGGCGAGACGCTGAGCCATGGTGTGCTCCTTGCGCTTGCGAGAGAAGTCGACGATCCAACGAATGGCAAGCGTGGTGGCGCGACGGGGGTTGACTTCCATCGGCACCTGGTAGGTAGCGCCACCGACGCGCTTGGGCTTGACCTCAAGCGTGGGGCGAACGTTGTCCATGGCCTTCTTGAAGACGCTCAGGGCGTCCTGCTGGGTCTTCTCGGCGACGATGTCGAACGCGCCGTAGACGATGCGCTCGGCGAGGGACTTCTTGCCGTCGAGGAGGACTTTGTTGATCAGCTGCGTGACCAAACGGTTGTTGTACACTGCGTCCGGCTGAATTTCGCGGCGGACGGCTGCTGCACGACGAGGCATAAAATTGCTCCTTGGTGACTGTGCGCGCTTCCGGGGTCTTCCCCATTAGGCCGGTTTCGGCCCGCGCGACTTACTCATACTTATTTCGGGCGCTTGGCACCGTAGCGGCTGCGGGCCTGCATGCGGTTGTTCACAGCAGCGCAGTCGAGGGCGGCGCGAATGATCTTGTAACGCACGCCCGGGAGGTCCTTAACACGGCCGCCGCGGATGAGCACCATGGAGTGCTCCTGCAGGTTGTGGCCAATGCCAGGAATGTAAGCGGTAACTTCCATGCCGTTGACGAGACGGACACGAGCGACCTTACGAAGAGCCGAGTTCGGCTTCTTCGGGGTGGTGGTGTACACGCGGGTGCACACGCCACGCTTCTGGGGGTTGCCCTTGAGCGCCGGGGTCTTCTTCTTGTCGACCTGCTTGGCGCGGCCCTTGCGGACCAGCTGGTTAATAGTAGGCAAAGCTTCTCCTTTAAATCTTACGGCTTGCCGGCACTTTCCAGCGACCTGCACAAGCTCGTTCTTGCCTGGACCGAATGGGTCGGTCCCTCCCCTGGCGAGACGCCTTCGCGATTCATGCTCAACCCTGGAACCGTTCGGACGAAACGCCTTGCTCTCGGTCACGCAGCACTGCAGACGAAAACAAACGTCTCAAAACGCAAGGCGAAACTTTACCATCGGCCACCTGGGGTGTCAAACGCCACGCGTCCGGGCGTATCTATTCACTCTTTATTTTCCCAGGTCAAGTACCTATCAAAGCCATGAACATCGAGAAATTGTGAACGAATGTCCAAAAAATTCTTGAACCGAATCGTGCTTTGTGGAAGCAAACGCAAAAATGGAAGATATATATTGCATTCTAAATAAAAAGAGAGGGCTGGCTCGCAAACCAGCCCCATTGTTTACTTCGCCAAACCTATTTTCTGCTCGTCTTCCGCATTGAACAGCTCGCGGTGCTCGCTCATCTCCTCGATGCCGTGGCGTTCCGCATAGCCGGTAAGGATCAGCGTCAACGCGCCATCGCCCGTGATGTTGCAGGCGGTGCCGAAGCTGTCTTGCAGCGCGAACACGGTAAGCACGAGCGCCGTGGCCGTGTCGCCGAAGCCCAGCACGCCCGTGATAAGGCCGAGCGACGCCATGACCGTGCCGCCGGGCACGCCGGGCGCGCCGATGGCGAACACGCCCAGCAATAGGCAGAACAGCACCATGGTGGAGAGCTCGGGCATGGCGCCGTCGATCATTTGACCGATGGTCATCACGAAGAACACCTCGGTAAGCACCGAGCCGCACAGGTGGATGTTCGCGAACAGAGGAATGCCGAAGCTCACCATGTCGCGACGCAGCGGCGGCACCGCGCGGTTCGCACCCTGCAACGCCACGGCCAGCGTCGCGGCAGACGACATGGTGCCGATGGCCGTCAAGTAGGCCGGTCCATATTGGCGCAGCACCTTCAGCGGGTTTTTGCCCGAATACGCGCCAGCCAGCCCATAGAGCGCCGCGAGCCAAATATAGTGCCCCACGATGACGATGACGACCACGGCCAAAAACACCGGCAGCTGCTTGGTGATGGTGCCTTCGTAGGCCAGGCCGCAAAACGTCGTGGCAATGAAGAACGGCAGGATGGGAATGACGACGCGCGTGACGATGGCCAGCACGATGCGCTGGAATTCGTCGAGCAGCTTCGTGATGAGCTCGGCGCGCGTCCACACTGCCGCAAGGCCCAACAGCACCGAAAGCACCAAGGCGCTCATCACGGGCATGATTTGGGGAATATCGAGCTGGAATACGACGTCGGGAAGCTCCTTCAGCCCGTCGACCGAGGTCGCGATAGACAGATTCGGGATGATGGCGTAGCCCGCGAACATCGAGAACAGCGCCGCGCCCACGCTCGAGCAGTATGCGATGAGCACCGCCACGCCCAAAATGCGCGACACGTTCGAGCCGAGCTTCGTAATGGATGGGGCGATGAAGCCGATGATGATGAGCGGCACGCAGAACATGATTACCTGTCCGAGCACGTATTTCACGGTAACTACCACGTTCATGACGGTTTCGTTGGCCACCAGGCCCACCACGATGCCCGCGATAACCGACACGAGCAAGATGAACGGCAGGCTGGTAAAGAATTTCTTCATGAGCTCCCCCTTGATAGCGCGATGCGCGCATTCGTTTCTTAAGGGAATACCATACCACGCCCGAATCGCTCCCCTTCCCTCATGAAGGATGGACGTCGGCAAAATGCCTTAAAACCGTGCGCTTAGAGGGTTTATTGGCAACTCATTGAAATATATGGAGGATACGCCCCGCGCAGGCCTGGCGGAATGATCAGCGCTTCCCTAGGCCGCCTTAAAGGCGTACATCGCGATGGATTGGGCCGTGATGGTGTCGGCATCCCACGTCTTCGCCGTGTTCACACTGGAATAAGGGTCGTTGATTTCGATGGAGCCGTCGCTTGACACGCCGCGCGCCACGAAGAAATGGCCGCTGTCGGTGAAATCGCCCGCGCCCACATTCACCACCACCACGAAGCCGTTCTGCAGAAACCACGTGAGGCTTTGCGAAGACGGATTGAATTTCTGGCACGACAGGCCCAAATCAGGAGCCTCGTCAACGAGGAAGTTGCCAATGGTGCCCTGTTCGTCGACCGCATAGCCATCCGCGTCGGCGAGCGCCGCCATGTCGGCGGGCGATTTGTCGGTATTGCCGGTGAGCCCCATGTAGACCATGGAAAGCGACGTGGGGCAGCATCCGGTAGAACCAAGGGCCCCGCCGCAATATTCAATGTAGCCCCAACGCTGGTCCCACTGCTTCAAATCGGGAATCGTGCCCTTCTGCACGTCGCCTTTGTAGGGCTCGGCGGCGACCGACGGGTAGCGCTGCGGGAAATCGGCGACGAAATCGATAGCCTGGGGGTCGTTTGCGGCCAGCTCGAGCATCTTGATTTGGCGTTCCTCGCCCGTCGACGCCAGCGCGGCGGCGTTGTTCACGATTTTCACAATGCGCGCATCATCGGCCTGCGCCTGGAGCGCGGCAACCGTCGACGAATCCAAGCCAGAGGGAAGGTTCGAGAAATCGGCCTGTTCGGCAGGCTCCTCTTCAACCTCGACCGCATCTTGCTGGGAATCATCTTGAACCTGATCGGCCACGACGGGAGACGCGGTTTCTGGCTGCGTCGAGCACGAGCGCGAGCCGGCGACAATCGCCGCGAACGCGATGAGCACGGCGATCACGCATACCATGACGGTTCGAGGAACGCTCGACACCGCAGAAACCGCAGCCATGACGAACTGCACGCCACTGGCGCCCGTAGCGTGGGATTGCTTAGGCCGCGCAGCATCGTGGGGTCGCCGGGCGTCGCCTGCCTCGCGTCGTGACTGACCCGACGCTTCGCTAGACTGCTCGCGGCGGGTGTGGCCGGATGCGGAATAGGGGTTCGGTTCCGACTTCGACCTGCGAGAACGAGGCCTGTTCGCCGCGAACAGCGACTCTTCCCCATCGCCTGAGCGATGCGGAAGACCGGCCAAATCCATGGCCTCCTCGTCAATCGCGCCGTCGTCGTGCTGGGCGCGGCGGCGCGCAAGACGCTCCCGCGCAGCGGTGCGAGACGCGTCTTCTTCAGATTGATCGATGTCATGTGAATCGCGATACGACGACACGAACGACGAACCCTTGCCTTCCTAGTTCCGCTACATGCGCCTACAGGCGCCGAGCCTTCTCGACCGTGGCGAGCAGGCCCTCGATGATGGCCGAGCGCATGCCGCGCTGCTCGAGCACGCGCAGGCCCTCGATAGTGGTGCCGGCCGGCGAGCACACGGCGTCTTTCAGCTGCGCCGGATGCTGTCCGGTTTCGAGCACCATGCGCGCCGAACCCTCGACCGCCGCCGCCGCCATGCGATACGCCGATGCACGCGGCAGGCCCTCGGCCACGCCGGCATCGGCCATAGCTTCAATGAACATATATATGTACGCAGGCGAGCACCCCGCAATGGCCGTGGCCGCATCGAACAGATGCTCGGGCAGCACTTCGCCCTGGCCAAACGATTCGACGAACGCCATGACGCGGGCCTTGTCGGCTTCGTCGAGCCCGTCGCCATAGGCGACCGACGTCATGCCGCAGCCAATCGCCGCCGGCGTGTTCGGCATAAGGCGCACAATTTTTTTCGCGCCAGTTTTTTCGGCAAGCCATGCAAGCGATTTGCCAGGCGCGATGGACACCAAAATAGCGTCATCGGGCAGCGCAGGAGCGACCTCGGCAATAACCGCCTCGTACATCTGGGGCTTCACGGCGAGCACCACCATCTCGGCCTTGGCGGCATCGGCGTTGCGCTGCGCCACGTCTACGCCGAATTCAGCGTGGACGGCGTCGAGCGTGGCCTGCGTGCGGGCCGACACGACCACGTCGCCCGGCTGGCACAGCTTCGCCCTCAACGAGCCCGAAAGCATGGCGCGACCCATATTCCCGCAACCAACAAATCCGATTTTATGCATGGAAGAACCCGCTCTCAAGACAAAGAAAAAGCACTGGTCAAATAAAGAATGCATACGCCAGCTAAAAGTCAGCAAGCGCGGGTTCTGGCGAGTGCGATTCGGGTGTTGAAAATGCCGGTGGCATTTTCAACACCAACCTTCTGCACCCGGGCGGGCGCGCCCAGCCCAGCTGGACCCACGCGTACTTCGGCGCGCGATCCGAAGGCTGAGCCCGAAGCGTGCCGTCAGAACCCGGCGCAGCGTCGACAGCTAGCGTCGTTCGGCGAAGCGGCGCAACCCTACGCCGCCAAAATAGGAGCCGCAACCTGCTTCTTGCGGGAAAGCACGCCCGGCATCCACACGCTCTTGCCGGTGACGTCGATGCCGAACACCTTGTTCACGAATTCGGTGTCGCCCTCGACGATGAACTGGCTGCCTTCAGCCAAGATGTCAGTGGCGAAGAACAGCACGAATTGGTAGCCTTTCTCGGCGACGAGCGCCTTGATGGCTTCGCGGATCTCGGCCTCGCGGGAAAGCACGGCCTGCAGGTCGACCGTCTCGAATTGGCCGATATAGACCTTGTTGCCATTAGACAGCTCGAATTCCTTGGCATCGGCGTTCACGATTTTGTCGACGGGCAGCTCGGCCGGGTTGGAGCGGCACTTGAAGATGCTCATGCCGTATTCGACCGGGTCGACGCCGACGAACGCGGCAGTCTTCGCGATGATGTCGCGATCGAAATCGGTCGTGGTGGGCGACTTCATGATGACGGTGTCGGTAAGCATGGCACCCAGAAGCACGGCGGCGATGCCCTTCGGCATCTCGATGCCCTCGATGTCGAACTCGCGCGCGACGATGGTGCAGGTGGAGCCCACGGGCATGGCGTTGTAGCGAAGGGGCTGCGCCGTGGTGAGGCCGCCAAGGCGATGATGGTCGATGATCTCCACGATCTCGGCGTCGGCCAAGCCGTCGGCGGACTGCAAGGCTTCGCTGTGGTCGACGAGAATTACCTTGTCGCCCTCGCCCACGCCCTCGATAAGACGCGGGGCCTCGATGCCGTTTTCGCCCAGAATCCACTCGGTCTCGGGCGGCAGGGCGCCCAAGCGGCAAGCCTCGTAGGTGACGTCTTCGCCGTTTTTCTTGGCGAGCTCATTTTTCAGATACGCATAGCCGACCGCAGCCGAAATGGCGTCGTTGTCGGGATTCTTGTGGCCGAACACCAGAATCGAAGGCATGGGGTTTCCTCCTTGTTTCATTTCATACAATTCACAGCCCAACAGTGTACCATGGCACCAGCTCGCGCGAGCAGGCGCGAGCGCACGACCCATAGAATTATCAGCAGGAGGCGACGCATGAGAATTCTCGGCATCCGCGACATCATCGGCCCCATCATGATTGGCCCGTCGAGCAGCCACACCGCCGGCGCGCTGCGCATCGCAAGCATGTGCCGGCGGCTTCTGGCCGGCGAGCCGCGCCAGGCGTCGTTTCACCTGTACGGCAGCTTCGCGCACACCTATCGCGGGCACGGCACCGACAAGGCGCTGGTTGCTGGCCTTTTGGGCATGGCCGCCGACGACGAGCGCATCCGCGACTCGTTCGAGATAGCCAAGGAACGGAATCTGAGCTTCGTGTTCGAGCCGCGCCCGAACGAGCCCATGCCCCACCCCAACACCGTTTGCATCGAGGTGACCGACTCCACGGGCGCGCACACGTCCATGCGCGGCGAAAGCATCGGCGGCGGGGCGGCCGTCATCACGCGCATCAACGGCATCGACGTGCGCCTGACCGGCGAGTTCCACAGCATCGTGGTGAAGCAGCGCGACGTGGCTGGCGTTTTGGCGCATATCGCCACCTGCCTTTCGGTATTCGACGTGAACATCGCCACCACGAAGCTGTTCCGCGAACGCAAGGGCGAGCTGGCCTACACCATCATGCAGACCGACGACGAAGTCGACGAGCGCGTGGCCGCGTCCATCGCCAAACACCCCGACATCTTCGACGTGCGCATCGTGAAAAGCGACCGCGCAAGCGAGGCCGTGGCGCCCGTGAAGGGCGAGGCGGCCAGCGGCGGGTTCGCAGCAGGGCTCACGCCGCAAGAAGCCGCGGCGGCGTTCGAACAGCTGGACTTCGCAAACGGCGCCGAGCTTTTGGCCTATTGCGAAAACGAAGGCGCGAGCATTTCCGAAGCGATATGCCGACGCGAGCGTTGCATGCTTGCCGCCGACGGCGTGGCCGTCGACAACACGCGGCGCTACCTTGAACGGGCGCTTGCCGTGATGCGCGAATCAGCCACGGCGCCTCTGGCTTCCCCCGTCAAATCGATGGGCGGGCTCATCGGCGGCGAAGCGGCCGCGCTTTCGGTGTTGGAGAGAAAAAATGCATCGGCGTGGAGGGAAAAGGCCGACAACGAGCGCGGCGCCACGAACGCAGGCGACGCGCAGGAAACGCCCTCGAGCGTGGCCGACCCCCTGTTGGCGCGCGCGACCACCTATGCCATGGCCGTATTGGAGACCAACGCCTCGATGGGCCGCATTGTGGCGGCTCCCACCGCGGGTTCGTCGGGCGTGCTGCCCGCGATGCTGCTGGCCGCGCAAGACATCCACGGCTTTTCCGACGATGAGCTGGTACATGCGCTTGCCAATGCCGCGGCAATCGGATACCTGATTACGCGCAACGCGACGGTCGCTGGGGCCGAGGGCGGCTGCCAGGCCGAAGTGGGCGCAGCGAGCGCCATGGCCGCAAGCGCTGCATGCGAGCTGTTCGGCGGAACTCCTCGCCAATGTTTTGCCGCAGCGAGCAATGCACTGTGCGGACTGATGGGCTTGGTGTGCGACCCCATTGCGGGCTTGGTAGAGGCGCCGTGCCAGAAACGCAACGCGACCGGCGTGGCCAACGCCATCGTGTCGGCCCAAATCGCGCTTTCGGGCGTCGAGAACCTCGTCGGCTTCGACGAGACCGTGGAAGCCATGCGCCGCGTGGGCAATTCTCTTCCTTTCGAGCTGCGCGAAAGCGCGCTGGGTGGCATGGCCGCGACGCCTTCAGCCTGCGCATTCTGCGAGAGTTGCATGAAATAGAAGACTTTACAGTGTAATTAATCATAAATTTACAACGTATAGTAGCTTTTTGTTGCAATTACTAACAGATATTGAGCATAAAAGAAGGAGCCCTTAGGCCCCTTCTTTTTGGTTTGGCGTAGAGCAAAACACCGTTTATCCGATTTTCACGATAGGCGCGTAGTCTTTCAGCAATGTCTTCGTTTGGCCAGTGCGGGCAAATTTGATGACCAGCGAATCACCATCGACTTTCAGTACTTTGCCGCGGCCAAACGTTTTGTGGTCGATGGTATCGCCCGCGGCGAACGTCGTACCCGCAGCCGCCTTCTTGCCGGCCGAAGCCGAATGCGTCGCCGCCGAACCGCCCCAGCCGCCTTCAGGCACATACGTGGGCACTTTACCCGAGCCGCCGCGCGAACGCAACGAGCCGACCGAACCCGCGGAACGCGCTCCCGCACCGCTTGCGCGCCTAGAAGCGCTGCCATGCGTCGACGTGAAATCGGCGAACGATTGGCCGCCGTGGCTTGCCTGCCCGCTTCCGAACGTGCGCCCGCCCGTCGACGAATTGCGGCGCGAGGCCACGTTTGCGCTCGACTGACCGAACACGCGTCCGCCGCCAGCTTCCACGCCCGAGCCCGAAATGCCGCGACGGCTGCCGCGCTTTTCCCAGCCCGTGCCCGAAAAGCCCATTGAGCCCAAACCAATGGTCTGGCGCAACTCGCCGGGAATCTCGCCGATGAAGCGCGAGATGGGATTTGCCACCGTATCGCCGAAAATCGTGCGCGACTGGGCACACGTCAAATACAGCTTCTTGCGGGCGCGCGTGATGGCGACGTAAGCCAGGCGACGCTCCTCCTCCAAGCCCGATTCGTCTTGCGAGGAATTCGAGTGAGGGAACAGCGTTTCCTCCATGCCGGCCACGAATACCACATCGAACTCGAGGCCCTTGCTCGCATGCACCGTCATCAGCGTGACGGCTGAATCGTCCTCGGCCATGGAATCCAGGTCGGTACGCAGGCGCACCCATTCGATGAAGTCGGCCAGCGAATCGGGCGACAGCTGGCGCACGCCGGCCAGGTTCTCGCCCTCGGGAAGATCGGCTTCCTCTTCGTCGGAATTCTGGTGCGATTGCACGTATTCCTCGACGACCGACAAAAATTCCTTGATGTTTTCCACACGCCCGCGTGCCTCGTCGGTGTTCTCATTTTCCAGCGCCGCGATAAGCCCCGACTTCTGAATGACGGCCTCGATCACCTTGCGCAGGTCGCCGCCATAGCTGCGGCATTCCTCGATCAACGACACGAAGCCGCCGAGCGCCGTGCGGGCGCGCATCTGCAGGTTGTCGTCGGCCACGCACAGCTCGGCCGCCAGCATGAACGGCATGTTCGTCATGGCCGCCGCCCGATCGATGTACTCAATCGTGGTTTTGCCGATGCCGCGGCGCGGCGTGTTGATCACACGCTTGGCGGCTATGTCGTCGTTGGGGTTCACGAGCAACGTGAGGTATGCCATCACGTCGCGAATCTCGGCACGGTCGAAGAATCGCGTGCCGCCGACAATTTTATACGGCACGCCGGCACGCAGCATCATGTCTTCGAGCGATCGCGACTGCGCGTTCGTGCGGTAGAACACGGCCATCTCGTCGTAGGAAAAACCCTCGGCGCGGCGCTTGTCGATCTCGCTGGCAATCCAGCGACCCTCGTCGCGCTCGTCGGAGGCCACGTACACGTAAATCTTGTCGCCGTCGGGCTGCGACGTGCGCAGCGTTTTGTCTTTGCGGTGCTGGTTATGGCGCACCACGGCGTTCGCCGCGTTCAAGATATTGCCCGTGGAGCGGTAGTTTTCCTCCAACTTCACCGTTTTGCAGTTGGGGTAGTCGCTCTCGAATTCCAGAATATTGCGAATGTCGGCGCCGCGCCAACTGTAAATGGATTGGTCGTCGTCGCCCACAACCATGATGTTCTGGTTTTTCGCAGCGAGCAGCTTCGTGATTTCGTACTGCGCCTTGTTCGTGTCCTGATACTCGTCTACCAGCAGATAGCGGAAGCGGTTCTGGTACGCCTCAAGCACGTCGGCGTGGTTTTTCAGCAGAAGGTGCGTGTACAGCAGCAAATCGTCGAAGTCGAAGGCGTTCGCGGCCTTCAAGCGCTGCTGCAGTTTTTCGTACACGCGCGCGGCCACTTTCGCGCCCGGGTCGCCCGTAGCGCTTTTCGCGAATTCGCCAGGCGTCATCAGCTCGTTTTTCGCCGACGAAATGCGATTGCGGATATTGTTGATGGGCCAGCGCTTCGGGTCGAGGTCGAGCTCGGAATAAATGTCTTTCACCAGGCGCTTCGAATCGTCGTCGTCGTAGATGGTGAAGCCTTTGTCAAAGCCGAGCTTCTCGCAATCGACGCGCAAGATGCGCACGCACATACTGTGGAACGTGGATACCCACATGCCGCGCGCCCCCGGCCCCACCAGCTTGCCCAAGCGCTCGCGCATCTCGGCGGCCGCCTTGTTGGTGAACGTGATCGCCAGAATCTCCCACGGTCGCACGCCGTTGTCGGCCAGCATATGAGCGATGCGGTACGTGAGCACGCGCGTTTTGCCCGAGCCGGCGCCCGCCAGCACGAGCAGCGGGCCCTCGGTGCACAGCACGGCCTCTCGTTGCGCGGGGTTGAGGGAATCGATGTCGATGCTGGTCATATATATTCCTTACGTCCGTTTGGCGGCGCCGCATTCCGCCTGCATCGACGGGACAACGTTCCAGGCGTCCCTTTCGATGCGGGCGAACCACGGCGCCGCCAAACTGCATGATATTTGAGTTGAAAATATTACGACGAGCGCGCCCTAAAAGCGACCATCGATTGGGAAAGAGCGTTTAAAAGCTACGGCAGCATGCCCATGGTTTCAAAGGCGAAATAGCCCAAAACCAGCGCACCTACAATAATGCGATAGATGCCGAACGCCGTGAAGTCGTTCTTCTTGATATAGCCCATCAGAAATTTGATGGAAACGACCGACATCACAAACGCCGTGACGATGCCCACCGCAAGCACCACGATCTCGGTCTGCGTCATGGCCACGCCAGCCAAGATGAATTTCACCACTTTCACCAGACCCCAGCCGAGCATCACGGGGATTGCCAGGAAGAATGTGAATTCGGTTGCCGCTGTGCGCGAGCAGCCCGTCAGCATGCCGCCGATGATTGTGGCGCCCGAGCGCGACGTGCCGGGAACCATGGCCAGGCATTGGAAGAGGCCGATCTTCAACGCCGTTTTCCAATCGATGTCGTCGACGTCGGTTACCTTGAACAGCATGGCCTCCGCCTGTTCTTCGGCATGGTTCTCGCTGATGCGCGCGTGACGGCCTCGCGGAGCCTCCACCTGGGCAAGGGCCTTTTGGAAACGGCGGCGGTTGCGACGCTCCAGCACGATAAACACGATGCCGTACAGGATGAGCATCGCGGCCACTGTGACCTTATTGTAGAAATGCTCGTTCATGAAATCGTCGAGCGCGAACCCAAACACGGCCGCGGGCAAGCACCCGATAACGACCATGCCCCAAAGCCTCCACGTGCCGCGGCGCTCGTCGGTGGTCTTCGCGTGCGAAAACGGGTTCAGCTTGTGGAAATACAAGATGATGACAGCCATAATGGCGCCGATTTGGATAACCACCAGAAACAGCGCGAGGAACGAGTCGGACACCTGCAGCTTCACGAACTCGTCTACCAAAATCATATGTCCCGTAGACGAAATGGGCAGCCATTCTGTGATGCCCTCGACCAAACCAATGAGCAGGGCCTTCAAAGCTTCGATAAGCATGGCGTTCGATACCTTCCGCGCATATTCGACAGTTCGCAACCGTTGAATTGTACCCAAGCCGATGAGCGCTTGTGCAAAGCTTGCGTAAAGTCTTAGAAAACGTGCGCGAAATCGCACGCGCCGCTCGCGCCTCGGCGGCAAGCGCGCTATGATGTCGGTCGGTATTCGCGCACGCCGGCATGCGCGAGCCCAAGCAGTTCGGGTCCGAAATCCTGCTTGTAAAACCTAAAACCAAAGGAGCTTGCATTGATACGCACATTTTTCGAGGACTACAAAGTCCTGCTGCGCAGCGTCCCTGCGCCGACGGTCACCATTTTCATCGTGAGCGTCATTCTGATGAACCTCATGGCAAACAAGGAGCTGCTATCCACGCCGTGGCTCGCGCTGGATTGCGGTTTCACGGTAAGCTGGGTCTCTTTCCTATGCATGGACATGATTTGCAAGCGCTTCGGCGCGAAGGCGTCCATCAAAATCTCGCTTCTGGCGCTAGGCGTTAACCTGGCCGTATGCCTATTCTTCTGGCTCATGAGCCTGACGCCCGGGATGTGGGGCGCGTACTACGACACCGGCATGACCGAGGTCAACGACGCACTGAACGCTACAATCGGCGGCACGTGGTACGTCGTGGTTGGCAGCTCGCTCGCCATGCTGTGCTCGTCAACCGTGAATTCATTGCTCAATGTGGCAATTGGCCGACTCTCCACGAGCAACACGTTCGGGGCGTTCGCGCGGCGGTCGTACATTTCGACGGGCATCGCGCAGTTCGTTGACAACTTGATCTTCGCCATCGTCGTATCGCACGTGTTCTTCGGCTGGACGTGGCTGCAGGTGCTTACCTGCTCGTTTACCGGCGCCGTCGCCGAGCTTTTGTGCGAAGTGCTGCTGAGCCCCGTGGGCTACAAAGTGGTGCGCGGCTGGGAGCGCGAAAACGTAGGCGCGGCGTACTTGAAGCGCCAACGCATACAGGAGCAGGCGCAATGACAGAGCAGAAAACGGCGCTGATCACCGGCACCTCGTCTGGCATTGGGCTCGCAACGACGCGGCTCTTCCTGGAACGCGGCTGGCATGTGTTCGGCTTCGATGTGGCGCCGGCGCCGATCGAGCATGCGGAATACGCACACTTCATCGTCGACGTGCGCGACCGCGCGGCGTTTCCTGCTAGGATCAAACCCGCCGTTATCGTGAACAATGCGGGCGTGCAAGGCGCCGACGACATCGCCGTCAACTTGCAGGGCACCATCAATATCACCGAAGCGTATGCTTTCGAAGGCGCATTCCCCGCCAGCAAGCCCGCGCCTTGGGTGCGCTCGGTTATTAACGTGGGGTCGGCCAGCGGGCATACGGGTTCCGAATTCCCCGAGTACGCGGCCAGCAAGGGCGGCGTTCTGGCATATACGAAAAACGTGGCAAACCGTTTGGCACCGCAGGGTATTTGCAACAGCATCGACCCAGGTGGCGTGCTTACCGAGCTGAATCGATGTGTCATGGACGATGCGGCGATGTGGAACCGCATCATGGAGCTCACGCCGTTGCGCCGCTGGGCCACGCCCGACGAGATCGCCGAATGGATTTATTTCGTAGGCGTGACGAACCGTTTCATGACGGGACAAAACCTGCTTATCGACGGAGGCGAAGCGGGCGCGGCAGAATTCGTCTGGCCCGAAGATTAGGTAATTCGAGCCAACCCTCCCAGCAATAAAGAAGCCACCTGATAGGTGGCTTCTTTGCATTCAGACGATTTTAAAACGCGATTGGCTTAGAAATTCTCGGCCGAAATCTCGAAGTACGACTGCGGATGGTTGCACACCGGGCACACGTCGGGAGCCTTCGTGCCCACGACGATGTGGCCGCAGTTGCGGCACTCCCACACCTTGACTTCGCTCTTCTCAAACACGGCAGCGGTTTCGACGTTATGCAAAAGCGCGCGATAACGTTCCTCGTGGTGCTTCTCAATGGCGCCCACCTGGCGGAATTTCTCGGCAAGCTCGGGGAAACCTTCCTCTTCCGCAGTTTTCGCGAAACCGTCGTACATGTCGGTCCACTCGAAGTTCTCGCCGTCGGCGGCCGCGGCGAGATTCTCGGCGGTATTGCCAATGCCCTCGAGCTCGCGCAGCCACATCTTGGCGTGGTACTGCTCGTTGGCCGACGTCTTGCGGAAAATCTCGGCGATTTGCTCGTAGCCTTCCTTCTTCGCGACCGACGCGAAATACGTGTACTTGTTCGTAGCCTGCGACTCGCCCGCGAAGGCCGCCTGCAGGTTTTTCTCGGTTTGGGTTCCAGCGTATTTGGACATGTGAATCCCCCTTTGGATTGCCGCACGCAAGCCCTGCGCCCGCGCATCGGTTAATGCGATGATACTACGTCGCAAAGCGAACGCGCCATCGCGCGGCCCCGATTATTCCCCAATCGGCATAAAGGCGAAACCCGTTCGGCGAAAAGCCGTTAGCGAATATTGGCCTCAATCGCCGCGACCAAGAATTTCGTCGCGCCCTCACCCGCCCGGGAATCGTAATAATGGACGAACCGCGCATCGGCCGTATATCCCTGGGCAAGCGCGACGTGCGCCATTGGCGAATACGCGCCTTCGCCCCATTGCATGCCGACCCAGCGGGCATGCATATGCGCGAGCTTCGCGGCCTCAAAGCCCGCCGCATCGCCTTCAGCCATCGCCATCTTCAGCTGCTCGATAATAGCCCGCTCGAGCTCATCTTTCGTGTTCCACTCCTCATCGTCCATGCCAAGCGCCCTCTCGTTGGCCGCGTCAACTGCGGCATCGCCATAGCGATCGCGCGCCTCCGCGCCATAGCGCGCCTCATTGGAGTGCACCGCGCTCCAACGCTTCAGATGAGGCAGCACCGCCCCCATCAGCGACACTGCCTCGTCGCGCGTCATGCCCGTGTTCTCGGCCAAGCGCGGGGCGCAGTCTTCTATCATGGCGTCCATGGTGGTCTCATAGGTGTATCCGCCGCGCTCGTAGCACCATTTGCAGTAATGCCCATCGGGCGAGCCGTCCGCGTCGCTGCCGTAGTCGGCCGGCGTCAAAATCATGCCGCAGCTCTCGCAATAATGCTCGGGCAAATCGAGCAAGCTCATGATCGGCTCTTCGAGCACGTTCGCGATAAGCTTCATCATGTCGATTCCCGTCACCACCTCGCCGCGCTCCCATCGCGACACCGCTTGGCGCGTGACATACAGCTTCGCTGCAAGTTCCTCTTGCGTGAGACCACTACGTTTACGCAGCTTAGCAAGCTTTTCTCCAAATTCCACGCCATCACCTTCCTGATTAATTACGTCGCCCGCATCGCCAAATCCACTTTATCGGCCGCAACCGCGCGCAATCAAGCAACTATTGATTGCGTTACAAACTAAAAAAGCCGCAAATGTTCAACCTAGACAGATCGGCGTTATTTCACATATGCGATAACGCCATAAACCCCAGGCCACAAAAACAAATAGCACTCGATGTATTCCGAAGCCGCAATTAGGCTGAACATTTGCGGCTTTTTAATTCGCCCCACCTAATTCAATAACGTTTACCCCACAAAATGACCTTCCAAATACTTTTCCGACATCATCTGATAGAGTTCGAGCATGAAAGAAATCATCTGCGACATATCTGCATTCCGACTCTACCGCGTTCCGCCGCAGATTCTTATGCAATGCCCGCCTTTTCCCTCCCGTGACGAAGACAGAAACCGACATTTCACCAATCGGCATATTCTCACGAAATACGCCCTTGGCGTTCCTTTGCATGTCGGAGCACGCGCGGCAACCCAACGAACAGGCGCATCTTCGCTTTCGTGGCACGTAATCCCCGAGGGCATTCCGCCTGGTCATATCTACGATACTCAGCTCGGAGTATGTGTCACTTCGCCCGAATTGACGCTTTTCCAGCTTTCGCAACGTTTGCCCGAGCCTCATGCCATTATGGCAATGTATGAAATGTGCGGTACGTATGCCGTTTTTCATCCGACAGAAGAGCTCGACGCTTTGACGCGCAATAATTTGCTCCCGCCCGGCTTCGGGTGGAAAAGGGTTGCCGATGCCCAAGGCCGCCCCTCAAACCTGTGGCAAAGAGACCCGCTGACCACCCTTGCTCGTTTAGAAAAATTTGCCCAGCAAATCGAAGGAACTCGCGGACAGGGAAAATTCAGCCGCGCAATACAATACGTCTCGGGCATAACGGCCTCACCATTCGAGACGCAAACTTCGATGCTTTTCGCCTTGCCGCGCCACATGGGCGGTGAAGGCTTCCCTGCCTTTTCGAACAACGAAAAAATCTCCCTCACAAAAGAGGCGCGCCTTTTGACGGGCAAATCAAATTGCTATGCAGATATCGTATTCGACACGTCACCAGGAAAGACGCTTATTGTCGAGTGCCAGGGCAAGCTCGTTCACAACACCATCTCCGCGGCCGTTCTCGATTCAGATAGAACAACCGCTCTACAGCAAATGGGATTCGATGTTCTGCTTCTCACATACAGCCAAATCGCTCACACGGAAAATTTCGACATCATTAGACGGATAATCGCCGAACGAATCGGGATGAAATATCGCGACAAAACGTCACGACAACTGCAACGTGAAAAAGACCTGAGGCATTGCATCTTTTTAGACTGGGGTGAACTACGAGAATCAGGGTTCAGCCGGCATGGCCGTTAAAAAACGCGCAAATGTTCAGCCCAGATTTCAACCTGAGCGTAATCGCGCATTCTCATCTTTAAAATCCCAGTTCAACTACGCGCATAAAAATACGCAACTCGCCCATCAGCTGACAAGCTGAACATTTAGCGCTTTTTTGAATCCCCGCCAAAGAAGGCACCTAAAGAACCGCATGCGAGAAAGGCTTGCGACCTTACATTTTCTTTACTGCCGCTAAAACATTCCGTCGGCGATGCTAGAATTCGACAAAAGAAAGGGACCGGCCCTTTCGCGTACTATAAAGGTGATGACTTACGACATTCACGGTCGTTGTTCTTTAGGGAACGCCAAACGAATATTTTGAAGAAGGCTCTACCGGAGTTTAGATTCGTATGGCGTTTCCCGCCTGTCACAAAATATTAGACCCAACGCGGCTGTTGTGGGCGAATGAGATGGGCGACCACTCTCGTTCGCTGCTTTGCCAACTCGTCCGCGCATCCCATAGACAGGATTGAACAATGGATTTCCCAAAAGCTAACAGTTTCCCGACCGACCTCGTGCGAAAGAAAATCATGGGGCCCAACTCACTGAAAATTTGCGAGGAGCTGCTGCGCGATGCGCATATCGCACCAGAATCGACAGTATGCGACCTGGGTTCGGGCATGGGCATTACCAGCGCGATGCTCGCGCGCGAGTACGGCTTTGAAGCCTATGCTGTCGATCTTTGGAGCGACCCCGACGAGAACCGCGCGTTTTTCGACGAGCTGGACATTCCAGCTGAGAGCATTCACCCCGTGAAGGCCGACGCATCCGAGGGCCTGCCGTTTCCGATTGAATTCTTCGACGCGGTGGTAAGCGTAGACTCGTATAACTACTATGGACGCGACCCAGAATATCTCAGCGGCAAATTGTTGCCCTATGTGAAGCGCAACGGCGTGCTCTACTTGGCCATTCCCGGAATGACGCGCGATTGCCACGATGACCTGCCGGCGTGCCTGTTGAAGTCGTGGACGCCCGAGCAGCTCGACTACATGCACGATATCCCCTGGTGGCACGCAATGATTTCACAAATCGGGGGCATCGAAATCGTTGACATGCACGCCATGGAATGCACGGCCGAGGCATGGGCCGATTGGATTTCATGCGACAACGAATATGCGCGCGGTGACCGCGCGGCCATCGAGGCCGGAGCGCTTAATTATTTGAGCACCATCGCAATTACGCTTCAAAAGATTTAACGACCAACGCGAGACGCGTCACGAGCGAAAAGCGGCGCGTCTCGCAAAAGCGATATGCGTTTGAGCATCAAATCGCCAACCCCATTCGCAAGGAATGGAGGCCGGGAGCAGAATCACGATTCCGCACTTTCGAAAATATGAGAAAGGGGCCAAGCGGCCCCTTTTTGAAAAAGCGTTATGCGACTTTTCCCGCCTTGCTCGCCTCTTCGGCTTCCAGCAGTTCGCGCGCGTGCGCGATGGCGTCGTCGATGTTTGGGCGAAAGTGCTCCTCGCCCACCAAGTCGACAAAGCCGGCGCGACGCATGGTTTTCATCGGCTGCTCGTTGGCATGGCTGAAAATGAGCTTCACGCCGTTTTCCTCGCAGTAATCGTAGAGATTCTCGAGCGCGTTCATGCCCGACGAGTCAAGCGACGGCACGCCGCGCATGCGAATGATCAGGTATTTCGTGAACTCCTTCACCGAGATATCGGTGATGCGGTCGGTCATGCCGAAAAACATGGGGCCGTTGATCTCGTACACGCGCACGCTCTTCGGCAGCTCGCGCAAATGCGTGACCTCGGAATCGGCGTCGCAGTAATACTTCCAGCCCTTGACCTCGGTTTCCTCGGAAACCATCTTCATGAACAGCACCACGGTGATCAGCATGCCAACAGCGATGGCCGTCACCAGGTCGAACACGATGGTCAGCGTGAAGGTGAGCAGAAGCGTGGCCACGGCGCCCTTCGAGGCCGTGTGGCACAGGTGCGCGAAGTTGCGCCACCCGCTCATGTTATAGGCGACTTGCAGCAGGATGGCCGCGATAGTGGGCATGGGGATGAGCGCGGCATACGGCATGAGGAACACGAGCACCGCGAGCAGCACCACGGCGTGCACCATGCCGGCCACCGGCGTGCGACCGCCGCTTTTCACGTTGGCCGCCGTGCGCGCGATGGCGCCCGTCGCTGGAATGCCACCGAACAACACGGAGCCGACGTTGCCCACACCCTGCGCCACCAGCTCCATATTGCAGCGGTGGTGCGAGCTGATCATCGAGTCGGCCACGACGCATGACAAAAGCGACTCGATGGCGGCCAAAATGGCAATGGTAATGCCATTGGCCAGCTCGTCGCGCAGCAGATCGAGCGAGAGATTCGGCACATGGAATTCAGGCAGGCCGGCGTTGATGGTATACAGGTCGCCAATGGTGTTCACGTCCATGCCGAACAGCGGCACCATGACCATGCCCACGATGACGGCGACAAGCGAGCTGGGGATTTTCGCGCCGAGCACGCCCAGGCGCGGCCACGCGAACAGCACCACCAAACACACCGCGCCCACCACGAGCGCCTGCCAGTTGAACGTCCCGAAGTTCGCGACGAGCGCCGAAACCTTGTCGACCGTCTCGACCGTCGAGGTGCCCGTCGGGTAGGTAAGCCCGAAGAAATCCTTCAACTGGCCGATGACGATGGTCACCGCGATGCCCGCCGTGAAGCCCGTCGTGATGGTGTACGGCACGAAACGGATGATGGTGCCCAGCTTGAAAAGGCCCATAAGCACCAGCAGCACGCCCGCGATAAGCGCGGCCGCGACCAAGCCGTCAAGCCCGTCGGTGGCCACGATGCCGGCCACGATGGTGGCGAATGCCGCCGTGGGGCCCGAGATTTGTACGCGCGAGCCGCCGAGGAATGCGATCAAGAAGCCAGCAACGATAGCGGTATACAGGCCTTGCTCGGGGCTGACGCCCGAGGCAATCGCCAGGGCGATGGAAAGCGGCAACGCCACGATGGCCACCACGATGCCCGAAACGATGTCTTTGGGCAGCTGCTCGAGCAGCTCTTCTTTGCTGGAATGCTTGATGATGCTGAACAGGATCGGTTTGATTTTGTCGTGCTGCATGGCCTGCGATTCTGGGTCGATGTTCCGGTTGGATTCCGCGCGCACGCCCGCCGCCCCGATTTCGGGACAGAAAAATTCCACCCAGGAAGCCCGGGTGGAATAGATGCTCTTCAATTGTCGCCTTTCGGCGCACGTGGGAGGGCTCGTATTGTAACGGGAAAGCAACGCCCGAGGTCGCAGCACACAGAATCGCCAAGGCGCAGGCATAACTTCCCCGCAAGCAAGGCATGGGCCGGAGGAAGGCGCCCCTTGGCCCACGAGGGGAAATACCCTGGCTACGCTTCCCAGTTGCCCACTTCGGACAGCTCGATGCTCGGGTTCTTCTCAACGGCCCAGTTCACATTCCAGGGGCTCGTGAACAGCAGCAGGCGACGCCCACGCATGTCCTCGACCTTCAGCGTGTCACGCGTGACGTTCAGATCAGAGAATTCGAACGCCTTCGGGTCGGTCTTGATCCAGCGAACGTCGGTGTACGGCAGGCCCGAGCGGCGCACCTCCACGCCGTACTCGGTCTTCAGGCGTTGCTCGAGCACCTCGAGCTGCAGCACGCCCACCACACCCACGATGACGCTTTCCATGCCGAAGCCCGGCTCGCGGAAAATCTGGATGGCGCCCTCTTGCGCGAGCTCCTCCATGCCTTTGACGAACTGCTTGCGTTTCAGCGTGTTCACCTGCGTGATGCGTGCGAACATCTCGGGCGCGAACGTGGGAATCTCGGGGAATTGCACGCGCGTCTTGCCCGTGCACACCGTATCGCCGATGCTGAAGATGCCTGGGTCGAACAGGCCCACAATGTCGCCCGCGTACGCCTCGTCGACGATGGCGCGGTCGTCGGCCATAAGCGACGTGCCCGTGGCGAGCTTGAGCTTCTTGCCACCCTGCACGTGGAACGCCTCCATGCCGCGCTCGAATTTGCCCGAGCAGATGCGCAGAAACGCGATGCGGTCGCGATGGTTTTTGTCCATGTTCGCCTGGATTTTGAACACGAAGCCGGAAAATTCGTCGCGCTGCGGGTCCACCGGTTCACCCGACACGGTGTCGGTGTACGGCAGCGGGCTCGGCGCCAGTCGCAGGAATTCTTTGAGGAACGGCTCCACGCCGAAGTTCGTGAGCGCCGAGCCGAAGAACACCGGCGACAACTTGCCCACGCGCACAGCGTCGAAGTCGAGCTCGTCGCCCGCGCCGTCGAGCAGCTCGATATCATCCATCAGGTTTTCATGGTTCGCCTCGCCGATCAGCTCACCCAGCTCGGGCGCGCCCAGCTCGGCCTCGATTTCGGCCACCTTCTTCGTGGCGTTCGCGTGGCCGTCGCCCTCGAAGGCGATCACGCGGCGGGTTTGCCGATCGAACACGCCGCGGAAGTTCTGGCCGCAACCGATGGGCCAGTTCATGGGGTACGTGCCAATGCCGAGCACCGACTCGATTTCCTCCATGAGGTCGAACGGGTCGCGCGCCTCGCGGTCGAGTTTGTTCACGAACGTGAAGATGGGGATATGGCGCAGCGTGCACACCTTGAACAGCTTCTTGGTTTGCGCCTCGACGCCCTTGGCGGCGTCGATCACCATCACGGCGGCGTCGGCGGCCATCAGCGTGCGGTAGGTGTCCTCGGAAAAGTCCTGGTGGCCGGGCGTGTCGAGGATGTTCACGCAGCAGCCGTCGTAGGTGAACTGCAGAACCGACGACGTGACGGAAATGCCGCGTTCCTTCTCGATGTCCATCCAGTCGGACACGGCGTGCTTCGAAGACGATTTGCCCTTCACCGAGCCGGCGGTTTGAATGCTGCCGGTGTACAGCAGCAGCTTTTCGGTGAGCGTGGTTTTGCCCGCGTCGGGGTGCGAGATAATCGCGAACGTGCGGCGCGAGGCGATTTGATCGGCAAGTGTTGCCACGAGGGTCCTTTCTATGGGTGCGCCCGCTAGGAAACCGAATAATAGCTGGTCGCGCGGGCGATTGCATACGAACATTGCATTATATCCCAGGCAATGCGAATCGCGCGAACGTCCAACAAAATACCTGATGGGAATACTTTTTCGAACGCTTGTGCTATTTTTTCTTGCAAAGCCTCAGTTTGACGTGCTATAGTCGAGGCGCACCCGTTGAAGCGGTTTCGAACCGCTCTTTTTTAAACCTTGCATGGGGGATGCATCGGCGTCCTTTGCTTCAAGTCGCGTTCGGCGCGGCGGCGTGTCACATGCAAGGCTAATTTCTTTTCCTACAACCGAATACCAGAAAACGTATGAGCAGGTTGGCTTTTGCTGCCGTGTTCCCTTGAAGAAACGCTGCCCTATGGCCGTTTCGTACACCTTGGCGTCACGCCCGTAGTGCAGCCTCGCACTGCCTTGCAGCCGCAAAGGTCCTGCTCATACATACCCGCCGGCGCTTTTTGTGCCTTTTGAAAGGAACGCCATGAGCACGTTTGCCTATTCACCCCAAATCATGCAAGAAACCGCGCTCGGCCTTGAGCGGTTCGACATGCGCGACGAAATGCTTGCCTGCCGCGAGCTGAAGCTGTGCGGCCCCGTCGACGCGGAGTCGGTCGCCGATATCATCCGCGGCATGCGCCACTTGCAGCGCGCCGACGCCGACGCGCCCATTACCCTGTTCATCAACAGCCCAGGCGGCGAGGTGAGCTCGGGCTTGGCGTTGTACGACGCGATGTGCGCCATCAGCTGCCCCGTGCGCACCGTGTGCCTGGGGCTTGCGGCCAGCATGGCGGCGCTGCTGTTCATCGCCGGCAACCAGCGAGATATGCTGCCGCACAGCCGCGTGATGATTCACGACCCGCTGATCGGCGGCGGCGTGGGCGGAAGCGCCCTATCGGTGAAGGCGCGCGCCGACGACCTCATGCGCATCCGCGACATCACCGCTCAGGTGATCGCCGAACACACCGGCATGCCGCTCGAGCGCGTATTCGAGCTGACGGCCCGCGACACCTATTTCGAAGCAGAGGAAGCCGTGGCGGCGCATCTGGCCGACCGCGTGATTCACGAACTATAGCGGCGAAAGCGCCCACAGCCGAGCCTTGGGCGCAGGCCCCCTCCCCACCTGTTTTAACGCATCGCATGCCAAGGAGGCACCTATGAAAATCGCCGAATTCGAAACGCTCGTCGAAACCGCGGCAGAAGCCGGGCCCGAAAAGTTCACCAATGCCGCCGTGCAAACGGGCATCATCGACCCCACCGAAACGCGCGACCCGCGCCGCGCTTACCGCGGGCACACGCTGCTCACCTCGAGCACGAGCCTTCAAACCGACAGCTGGCAAACCGGCCTGAACAACAACGTGCTGGTGCTGGGCTGCTCGGGCGGCGGCAAGACGCGCCACCACGTGAAGCCGAACCTTCTGCAATGCCACGGATCTTATATCGTGCTCGACTGCAAGGGCTCGCTCTACCGCGAGGTCGGCCCGCTGCTGCGCAAGCGCGGCTACGTAGTCGACCAGCTGGATTTCACCACCATGGGCGGCACCGTGGGCTACAATCCGCTGCGCCATGTACGCTTCAACCGCCACGGCGAGCCGCTGCAGCAAGACATCATCGCCATCGCGTCGGCCATTTGCCCCATCGAGGAACACGAGGCCGACCCGTTTTGGCCGCAGGCGGCGGCGAACTACCTCACGGCGTACATCACGTACGTGTTCGAGGCCATGCCAAGCAGCGAATGGACCGTGGCCGCGGTGCTGCGCGTGTTCGAGATGGCATGCGCCGGCAAGTCCGATTTGCTGTTCTCCCAGCTCGAGGCCGATGAACCCGGCTCGTTCGCGCCTTCGCTCTATCGCCGCACGAAGGTGACCTGCGGCGCCGAGAAGATGCATTCCAGCATTCTGGGCATCCTCGCGGCAGACCTCATGCCGTTCGGCTTCCCCGAAGCGATGGATGCCTACGAACGCACGCCGCAGATCGACTTCCGCAGCTTCGGCCGCGAGAAGCGGGCGCTGTTCGTCACGATGAGCGACACCGACCGCAGCCTGGCCAAACTCACGAGCATGTTCGTGCGACAGGCCTTCAGCACGCTGATCGACTCGGCCGATCACGACTACGCCGACCATCGGCTGCCGGCGCCTGTGCGCTTCGTGCTGGATGATTTCGCGAACCTGAGCCTGCCGCACATCGACGACGTGCTGTCGGTCATCCGCAGCCGCGAGATTTGCGCCACCGTCATCTGCCAAACGGTGAGCCAGCTGGAAGCGCGCTACGGCGAGCCCACCGCGAATTCGATCATAGGCAACTGCGACACGCAGCTGGTGCTGGCCTTCCAAGACGAGCGCACCGCGAGCTACTTCGCCACGCGCGCCAACAAAACGGCCAGCACGCTGCTCGAAACGCCCGCCGGCCAGTGGTGGGTATTCGTGCGCGGCCAACGCGGCCGCATTGAGGCGGCCTACCAGTTGGAGAACCACCCGCGCTACCCCGAGCTCGCGGCGCTTGCCGATGCGGCGCGACGCGAGCAGGAACGCGCCCGCAAGCCGG